>NZ_JANMSQ010000009.1:0-15766 GCF_031389465.1 Pseudolysinimonas sp. | reverse complement strand
GTCAAGCGCTTCATCCTGACCGAGCGCTCCGGCATCCACATCATCGACCTGCAGCAGTCGCTGGCCTACATCGACAAGGCCTACGAGTTCGTCAAGGAGACGGTCGCCCACGGCGGCAGCGTGCTCTTCGTCGGAACCAAGAAGCAGGCTCAGGAGACCGTGGCCGAGCAGGCGCAGCGCGTCGGCCAGCCGTTCGTCAACCAGCGTTGGCTCGGTGGCCTCCTTACCAACTTCCAGACGGTCTCCAAGCGTCTCGCGCGCATGAAGGAGCTCGAGGAGCTCGACTTCGACGACACCACCAAGGGGTTCACCAAGAAGGAACTCCTGATCAAGAAGCGCGAGCTCACCAAGCTGCACAAGTCGCTCGGTGGAATCCGCAACCTGACGAAGACCCCGTCCGCGATCTGGGTCATCGACGCCAAGCGCGAGCACCTCGCGGTCGACGAGGCCACCAAGCTGGGCATCCCGATCATCGGCATCCTCGACACGAACGCCGACCCCGACGAGCTCCAGTACCCGATTCCGGGCAACGACGACGCGATCCGCTCGGTGGCTCTGCTCACCCGCATCATCGCGGATGCCGCTGCCGAGGGTCTCGTGCAGCGTCACGCTGCGCCGGCCGCGGAGGGCAACGTTTCCGCCGTCGAGCCGCTCGCCGAGTGGGAAGCCGAGCTGCTCGGTGCGTCCGAGACGGCCGCGCCTGCCGCCGTTGAGGAGCCCACCGCCGTCGAGGCCGTCGAGGCACCCGTCGTTGATGAGGAGCCCGCCGCTGAGGCTCCGGCCGAGAAGCCGGCTAAGGAGCCTGCTGCGAAGAAGCCTGCTGCGAAGAAGCCCGCTGCCAAGAAGACCGAGGAGCCGGCCGCCGAGGCTGAAGCCCCGGTCGCCGAGTAGCTCCCCACGCACGAGTAGTAACTCCCGAGAAGTAAGGAAGCACATCCATGGCCATCAGCCTGGAAGACGTGAAGGCGCTGCGCGAACGGCTCGGCACCGGAATGGTCGACACCAAGAACGCGCTCGTTGAGGCGGACGGTGATATCGAGAAGGCCGTCGAGATCCTGCGGCTCAAGGGTGCGAAGGGCAACGCGAAGCGTGCCGACCGCTCGACGAGCGAAGGCCTGATCGCGGTCGTCGAGTCCGCCACCGCGGTCACGATGATCGAGCTCGCCTGCGAGACCGACTTCGTCGCCAAGAACGAGAAGTTCATCGCCCTGGCCGACCAGGTCGTTGCGGCGCTCGCCGACTCCGGCGCCGAGACGGTGGATGCGGCACTCACCGTCGCCACCGGCACCGGAACCGTCGGGTCGCTCATCGAAGACCAGGCAGCGATCATCGGCGAAAAGGTCGAGCTTCGCCAGGTTGCACGGGTCGCGGGCGAGAACTTCGCCGTGTACCTGCACCGCACGAGCAAAGACCTGCCGCCGCAGATCGGTGTCGTCGTCGCCTACACGGGCTCCGACGCCGAGACCGCACGCGGCATCGCTCAGCACATCTCGTTCGCCGCGCCGATCTACCTGACGCGCGAAGAGGTGCCCCCGGCCGAGGTCGAGAACGAGCGCCGCATCGTCGAGCAGATCAGCCGCGAAGAGGGCAAGCCCGAGGCCGCCCTCCCGAAGATCGTTGAAGGTCGCCTCGGCGCCTTCTTCAAGCAGGTGTCGCTGCTCGAGCAGGAGTACGCCCGCGACAACAAGCTGATCATCGCCAACGTCGCCAAGGATGCGGGCCTGACCATTGCCGGGTTCACCCGGTTCAAGGTGGGGGCCTAGCTCACCCGCCCTCCTCGTCTCTGCTCTGAACTTTGAGAACCAAGGCTGTCCCCTCGTGAATGAGGTGAGGGTTGCGTATGCTCAAGGCCAGTTCCTGCCGTGGTGTCAGCCAGGACGAGAGGACGATGATGTCGCTGAATTCTTCTCCGGTGGCGTGGCTCGGTGTTGCGATCGGCGCCCTCATCTTGGCCGGTTGTGCCGGATCACCTCCGCCCGCCGCAGGCCCGGGCGACTCCCCCGTCGAGGGTGCCCCGGCATCGAGCGGGCACGGCGCGGGCGAATGTTTTCAGGGCCAATTCGAGTACGTCGACTGTGCCGACCCTCACGACAGCGAAATCATCTCCACGTTCACCGGCTTCGACCTGAACACGACAGAGGGGCTCAACGACGCCGATGAGCAATGCGGTGAGGACACGAACGCGTTCCTCGGCGTGGACTCCCTCCCGTCCGACCTTCGCTACGGAATCACGGACGACGGCGGCACGATCCTCTGCTACGTCGGCTTCAAAGACGGGTCGCTGACCACCGGGTCACTCGCGGGCGGATAGCTCGAGGTCCCCCGGCGCGGTGCCGCGTGGTACCGATCCAGGCGATCCCGTTTCGTCGGTACGCTGGGCGAGTGCCCAAGAAGAAGCAGAAGCGTCGTCGCGTACTTCTGAAGTTGTCGGGTGAGGCGTTCGGCGGCGGGAGCCTCGGGGTCAACCCGGATGTCGTCAGCGCGATCGCTCGCGAGATCGCGGCCGCCGCCCCGACGAACAGCTCCGACGAGGGTGGCGTCGAGATCGCCGTCGTCGTCGGCGGTGGCAACTTCTTCCGTGGCGCCGAGCTCAGCCAGCGGGGCATGGACCGCGGCCGTGCCGACTACATGGGCATGCTCGGCACGATGATGAACGCCCTCGCCCTGCAGGACTTTCTCGAGCAGGCGGGCGCGGGCGTGCGCGTGCAGTCGGCGATCGCGATGACCCAGGTCGCCGAGCCGTACATCCCGCTGCGCGCCGAACGGCACCTCGAGAAGGGCCGCGTCGTGATCTTCGGCGCCGGCGCGGGGCTGCCCTACTTCTCGACCGACACCGTGAGCGCCCAGCGTGCGCTCGAGATCGGTGCTGATGCCGTGCTGGTCGCCAAGAACGGCGTCGACGGCGTCTACGACGACGACCCGCGCACGAATCCGAAGGCGAAGAAGCTCGAGGAGATCTCCTACCAGGAGGCGCTCGTGCAGGGCCTCAAGGTGGTCGACTCGACGGCGTTCAGCCTCTGTATGGACAACGGGATGCCGATGGTCGTCTTCGGCATGGAACCCGCGGGAAACATCACCAAGGCTCTCAAGGGCGACCGGCTGGGGACCTTGGTCAGAGCGTGACCGATCGGTACGGCGAGGATGTCCTCGCCGGTAACTGGCGAGCCGCTGGCCGTCGGCTCGTTCCCGAGGTGCCGGCTGACCGCGACCTCGTCGTCGAACGGGTCGATGGCTTCGTCGGCGCCATTGTCGGCGTCGCGAAGCAGACCGTCGAACTCGAGGATCGCAACGGTCGGGTGCGGGCCTTCCCGCTGGGGGCCGGATTCCTCGTCGATGGTGAGCCCGTCATCCTCGTTCCCCCACGCGCCGCGTCTGCGCCTGCCGCCCGCACGGCATCCGGTAGTCGCGCGGTGCCGCAGCAGCGAGCCCGGGTCGCTCGCGCGAGCAGGCTCTACGTCGAGGGCCGCCACGATGCCGAGCTGATCGAGAAGGTGTGGGGCGCCGACCTTCGGGTCGAGGGGGTCGTCGTCGAGCCGCTCGACGGCGCCGACCGGCTGCCCGGCGCCCTCGCCGAGTTCGGCCCGGCGGAGGGGCGTCGCGCGGGCGTGCTGCTCGACCACCTGGTGCCCGGCTCGAAGGAGAGCCGCATCGCCGCTCAGGTCGTCGGCGCGCACGTGCTCGTCGTCGGGCATCCGTTCGTCGACGTCTGGCAGGCTGTCAAGCCCGCCCGCGTCGGCCTCGAAGCGTGGCCCGTCGTTCCGCGTGACATCGAGTGGAAGCACGGCGTGTGCGCGGCACTCGGCTGGCCCCACGACGATGCCGCGGATGTCGCAGCCGCCTGGCAGCGCATCCTCGGCACGGTTCGCGGCTACGGTGACCTCGAAGCCGAGCTGCTCGCCCGCGTCGAGGAGCTCATCGACTTCGTGACCGCCTAAGCTCGGGAAACGGATGCGAAGGAGTGTGCCGTGACGATCGCCGATGTTCTCACCGAAGCCCGCGACAAGATGGACCGGGCCGTCGAGGTCGCCAAAGAAGACTTCGCCACGGTTCGCACCGGGCGGGCGAACCCTGCCCTGTTCCAGAAGATCCTGGTCGAGTACTACGGCACCCCGACGCCGCTCGCCCAACTTGCGAGCCTGCAGAACCCCGAAGCGCGCACCCTCATCGTGACGCCCTACGACAAGGCGGCGCTCAAAGAGATCGAGCGCGCCATCGCCACCTTCCCCAATCTCGGGGCCACGCCGACGAACGACGGCGCCATTATCCGGGTGACGATGCCCGAGATGACCGAGGACCGCCGCA
This sequence comes from Pseudolysinimonas sp., assembly GCF_031389465.1. Taxonomy (GTDB): domain Bacteria; phylum Actinomycetota; class Actinomycetes; order Actinomycetales; family Microbacteriaceae; genus Pseudolysinimonas_A. The sequence goes on along the minus strand of NZ_JANMSQ010000009.1, from coordinate 11,464 downwards.
AGGAGTACATCAAGATCGTGCGCGCCAAGAGCGAAGACGCGAAGGTCGCGATCCGCAACGTGCGCCGTAAGGCCAAAGACGACCTGGATGCCCTCGGCAAAGCGGTCGGCGAAGACGACATCGCGCGGGCCGAGAAAGAGCTGGATGCCGTGACGAAGCACCACGCCGAGGCGATCGACGACGCCCTCAAGCGCAAGGAAGCCGAGCTGCTCGAGGTCTGATGGCTGAGATCGACGACGAGCCCGCCGCCGCCGAAAAGGTGCCTTCCGCTCGCAAGCACACCGCGTTCGACGACCTCGAGCACCGCGTCGAAGAGGCCCGCGCCCAGTTCGACGAGACCAACGCGAAGATCAACGCCCGTACCGGCCGCAACCTGCTGGCGGCGATCGGTATCGGGCTCGTGCTGGGCGGCCTCTTCCTGGTGAGTCTCATCCTCGTGAAGTGGCTGTTCATGATCCTGGCCGCGGTTCTGATCGGCCTCACGGTCTTCGAGCTGGCGAGTGCGCTGCGCTACGCCGGCCGCGACGTGCCCCGGGTCACCTCGACGGTGGTAGCCGTCGCGACGGTGCCGGTCGCGTTCTTTCTCGGCGTCGAAGGCCTGTGGCTCGCGCTGCTAGGGGCGGTCGTGATCATCTCGCTGTGGCGCCTCGGCGAGCTGGTACGGCCCGACCACCGCACCGGGGCTCGGGCCGTGATCGGCGACATCGGCGCTGGCGCTTTCGTGCAGGTCTATGTGACCTTCTTGGCGGGTCTCTACGTCGTGCTCGTCGGCCACGATGGCGGGGAGTGGTGGACGCTCGCGTCGATCGTCATCGTCGTCTTCACCGACATCGGGGCCTACGCTTCGGGCCTCGCCTTCGGCAAACACAAGCTGGCCCCGACGATCAGCCCCGGTAAGACGTGGGAGGGCTTCGCCAGCTCGATCGTCGTCGCCGTGATCGCGGGCATCCTGCTCGGGTGGCTCATGCTCGGACAGCCCTGGTGGGTGGGTCTGGCGATGGGCGTGCTGCTCGCGCTCGTCGGCACGATGGGCGACCTCACCGAATCGCTCATCAAGCGCGACCTCGGGGTGAAAGACATCTCGACCTGGCTGCCGGGCCACGGCGGCTTCCTCGACCGGCTCGACTCGATCCTGCCCTCGGCTGCGGTCGCATACGTGATCTACCTCGTAGCATTGACGTTGTGAGCACGACCTTTCCCCGCGTGAAGCGCGGCCCCGGGTACGACATTGACGAGGTCGAAGACTTTCTCGAAGACGCGCGACGCGCCTACACCGGCGATCGAGGCTCGGCCCAGGTGGTGACGGCGACCTCCATCCGTCAGATGGGCTTCACGATGAAGCGCGGGGGCTATTCGCCGTCGCATGTCGATTCCGCTCTCGAGCGACTCGAAGACGCGTTTGCGACCAGAGACCGTGATCGCGCGCTCGCCGAGCTCGGCAACCAGGGCGCCTACCAGCAGGCCCGCTCCGAGGCGCAGCTGCTGCTCGACCGGTGCGTGCGGTCGCGAGGGCGACGGTTCACGCGAGTCGGCATCCTCACCGGCGGCTACTCGGTGCGCGATGTCGACGCGTTCGCTGACCGCGTCGTGCGCTACCTCCAGCAGGGCGCGCCGCTGACCATCGACGATGTGCGCGGAGTCGTCTTCGGCGCCCAGAAGGGCGGCTACCAGGAAACGCAGGTGGATGTCGTGCTCGACGCCGTCATCGACTTGCTGCAGGCGGTCAAGACCCCGTAAACCCGCCATCCCCCGGTCGGGTCCTGCCCTTTGTCGGCCGCGCCGCGTAAGCTCTGCCAGCTGTGAGCGGCTATCGCCGGCGGGGGGCGCCGTTTCGTCCCCACCTGCCGGAACAGATCGTGGAGCGCCATGTGCGCTCCAGCTGGTCGCTGCCCGCATTCGCCACGATCGTGACCTTCGCCTTCCTCGTCGCGTCCTCGCTCTCACCCGCCGCCGAGACGTCGGCCGCCACCGTCGCGCCCGGCGACCTGCCCGGCCAGGCCTACGCGATCGCCGACCCGCAGCATCCCGGCGCCGTGCGTGACGCGTTCGCGGTCAGCCGCATCCGCACCGCCCCCGCCGTCGGCACCCCCGACGCCGGAACGGCCCAGGCGATCGCCTACGACATGGTGCTCGCTCGCGGGTGGAGCCAGGGCGAATTCGAATGCCTCGTCGCACTCTGGAACCGCGAGTCGCGATGGAACGTCTACGCCCACAACGTCTCGAGCGGCGCCTACGGGATCCCGCAGGCCCTCCCCGGCGACAAGATGGCGAGCGCAGGCGCCGACTGGCAGACCAACCCGGTGACGCAGATCACCTGGGGCCTCGGCTACATTGCGGGTCGGTACGGCACCCCGTGCGGCGCGTGGGAGCACAGCGAGCGCAAGGGCTGGTACTGAACGGCTTGGTATTGATTGGAGGGGCGCCGTTTTAGGGTGGGAGCATGCCTCGATCCAATCGCCGCCGCGAGGAGCAGGCAGAGCTCGACCTCGAGCGGGCGCTCGCCGGACGCCTGCGCACCGAAGCCAAGCGCGACGGGGTGTGGAACGTGCAGCCGCAGTCGGCATCCTCCTCCGTCAAGAGCTACCTGTGCCCCGGCTGCGGGCTCGACATCGAACCGGGCACGGCGCACGTCGTGACTTGGCGCGCCGACGGGATCATGGGGGAAGCCGACGACCTCGCGGCTCGCCGGCACTGGCACGCCCACTGCTGGAAGATCCGGGCGTGAGAGGCGTGGCATGACCATCGAGATCCGGGCGGGCGTCGAACTGCCCGCCCGTCGCGAAGACATCGAGTTGCACACCGATGACGGGCTCACCCTCGTGGGGGAGCTCGCGCTTCCGCTCGAGAAGGATCCGGTCGCTACCCTCGTCTGCCTTCACCCGTTGCCCACGCACGGTGGATTCATGGACTCCCACGTCATCCGGAAGCTGGCGGCCCGCCTGCCGGCGCTGGCCGACCTCGCGGTGCTGAGGTTCAATTTCCGTGGGGTCACGTCGCCCCGCGGCACGTCGCAGGGCACCTTCGGCGACGGCATCGACGAGCGGCTCGATCTTGCCGCCGCGATGGCGTTCGTCGCCGAACGGGGCCTGCCGAACCCGTGGCTCGTCGGCTGGTCGTTCGGCACCGAGGTGGCGCTCAAGCACGCGCTGCCCTTTCCGATCGCCGGCGTCATCCTGCTGTCGCCGCCGCTGCGGCGCACGACGCCGGAAGAGCTCGCCCCGTGGGCCGACCGGGGCGTTCCGGTCGTCGCACTCGTGCCGGAACTCGACGACTTCCTGAAGCCCGACGCTGCTCGTGAGAAGTTCGCGGTGCTGCCCGAGGTGCAACTGGTCGCGGTCGACGACGCGAAGCACCTCTGGGTGGGGGAGACTCATACCTCCCGCGTGCTGAGCGAGATCGTGCAGCGGGTCAACCCGGCCGCGTTGCCGTTGCCGACGACCTGGGACGGGTGACCCGAGAAAGCCGCGAGCCCTAGCGCGTCGGGGTCCCAGATTCGCGAACGATGGAGCGCAACATCCGGCGCACGACCACCTCGTGAATCCGCGTGCCGATGACGAGCAGACGGTAGATGGTGCCCGCCAACCCGGGGAACACGGCACGGCTCTCCGCCGTGACACGGGACCCCGTCGCCGTCGACTCGACGCAGAACGCGAGCTGGTAGCGCGAGAACCGGTGTCGGCCACGCAGCACCACGAGGTGCGGCGCGTCGAGTTCGGTGACCATGAAGCCCGGGATCGTCGACCCGGTTTCCAGTGGCCGTGGTCCGGCCGCGATCTTGGGGTGAGCGCCGACGAGACGGCCATAGCGCACGGCACCGGCTGACGACATCCCCTCGATGGTGCGTAGCACTCCGTCCCATGCCGCGGCCGCCCCCGAAGAGGAGGCCGCCGAATGGGTGTCGATGAGGGGGAGCGTTACAACTCGTTCTGTCGCGGGATGATGACCTGTTTCACGATCAGCAGAATCGCGGCGGCCACCGGGATGGCGATGAGCGCGCCGAGGATGCCGAGCAGCGTGCCGCCCGCGAGAGCGGCCACCACGACGACGACGCCGGGAACTTTGACGGCACGGTTCATGACGGTCGGGCTGATCACGTAGGCCTCGACCTGCATGTAGACGAGGTACCAGATGCCAACCACCAGCACTGCCGGCCAGCCGTCGAACGCCCATACGGCGAGGGTGATGATGATCGACCCGGTGATCGTTCCGACGAGGGGCACGAGCGAGAACAGGAACGCGAGGAACGAGAGCAGTACGGCGTACTCGATCGGGTCGCCGAGGATCCAGCCGAGCACCGTGAGGAAGATGATCGAGAGGATGCCGTTCGTGAGACCCATCGCCACCTGGCCGACGACGTACCGGCCGACCGAGTCCATGATCTGCTCGGCGATGTCGACGAACTTCTCGCGCTTCGTCGCGGGCACGAGCTGGTAAAGGCCGCGTTTGATGCTCGCGAGCGAGCTGACGAAGTAGAGCATCAGGATGAGCACAATGACAGCGCCGAACGCGCCCGAAGCAATACCGATGACGGTCGTCAGAACGCCACCCGTAATTGTGCCCAGGTTGTCGTTGAAGAAATCGGTGACGTTGGTGACGACATCGTCGAAGGGCAACCAGGGCAGGGTCTCGTCCCACCAGATTGCGAGCGCGCGCTGTTGGATCAACTCCTCGAACAGGGCGGGTGCCCGTTCGATGAGGCCGCCGACCTGGTCGACGATGACCGGGATGATCGCGAGCACGAAGCCCGCAACGACAGCGAGGATGCCGGCGAGAACGACGAGAATCGCGACCCCGCGCTTCCAGCCGTGCTTCTCGAGCCACGACACGAGAGGGTCGACGCCGAGCGCGAGGAACAGTGCCGCGCCGACGTAGGTGAGGATCGTCGCGAGCGAGCCGATCGCCGCTCCGAAGGCGATGGCGACGATGACGCCGAGGCCGCCGAACAGACCTAACCGGAACGCGTTCTGGATCTTCACGAACGCAAGGCTAGCGGCTCATCCGCGGTCCGAAGTCAGCCCGCGTGCTCGCGCTCGCGCGTGTCTTCGTCGATCTCGTCGGTTCCGTCATCGGCACCCTCCGAGGCAGAACCAGACTCAACGGCGAGCGGCTCGTCGTCGGGGACTCCGGCCGGGAAGCCATGGTCGGTCGCGACCTGCTCAGCCGACGCGAGAACCCCGCGCAGGCTCTGGATGTACCCCGCCACCGACTCGCGCTCGAGGCGGATCTTTACGAGGCGCTCCTCGGCGTCGCCCAGAAGCTGCGACGCGCGCTGCTCGGCGTCAGAGACCAGCTCCTTCGCGCGCTTCTCGGCTTCGCTGACCCGGCTCTTGGCGTTCGCTTTCGCGTCGTCGACGAGGGTCTTGGCCTCAGCCTTGCTCGTCGTCGCGAGCTGCAGCGCTTCCGCGCGCTGTTCGGCGGCGGCGTTCGTGGCTTCGGTGAGCTGCGCTTGGGCCTCGTCGAGGTACTTCTGGGTCGAGGCGGCCGCTTCCTGGTGCTTGCGCACGTACTCCTTCTCGGCCTCGTCGCGACGAGCGGTGAGCTCGACATCCAGATCGGCGCGCGCCTGCTCGGCAGTTGCGAGCAGCTTCGCCTGCAGCCCGTGGGTGTCGTGCTGGACGCGCGCTCGGGTCGTTTCGACCTCCTGAGCGATCTCGGCGCGCTGCCGGGCGATCTCACGTGCGAGGTCGGTGCGCTGCTTCTCGATATCCGAGGCGAGGGTCGCCCGCGCCTGAGAGATTTCGTTGTCGGCTTCGGAGCGCATGTGGGCGAGTTCGGCCTCGAGAGCGCTCCGCGCTCCACTCGATTCGGCCTCCCATGCCTCGCGAGCGCCGTTGAGCTCGGCCTCGAGGGCGGCGCGCCCGCTGGAGATCTCTGCCTCAAGCTCGGCTCGGACGCGGGCGGCTTCGGCGGTAAGAGCCGCCTGCGAGGCCCTCGTCGATGCCTCCAGTTCGGCGCGCGCGCGCTGGGTGTCGGCGTCGAGGGCTTCGTTGGCGGCCTTCGTGTCGATCTCGAGGGCGATCCGGGCGTCGGCGGTGTCGCGCTCCAGGTTCGTGCGCGCCTCCTCCAGCTCGCGTTCCAGATCGGAGCGCAGACGGGCACTCTCGGCCTCGAACTCGGCACGGGTGCGCTCGGTTTCCCGGGCGAGTACCGCAGCGGCTTCGCGGGCATCCGATACCTCGCGCTGGGCGGCGGTGCGCAACTCGGCGAGCTCGTGGTCAACCTCCGCGCGCAGCGACGCGACCTCACGTTTGCCGGCGGCACGGGTCTCGGCGACCTCGGTCGCGGCGGCACCGCGGATGGCGGCGGCTTCGCGCAACCCGTCTTGGCGGGCGGTCTCGGCCTCAGCCTGGGCGGCGGCGAGAATCGTGGCCGCCTGCTCGCGGGCATCCTGAACGGTGCGCTCAGCCTCCGCTTGCGCCTCGCTGACGGTGCTGTCCACATGCGCGGCAGCCTCGGCGCGCAACGTGTCGACCTCCTGCTGCACGGCCTGGCGCATGCGCTCGGCGTCGATGTCAGCCTGGCTGATCAGTCGCGTCGACTGTTCTTCGGCAACCCGGAGAGTGTTCTCGAGTTTCGTGCCCAAGCCGGAGTAAGTGGGGCTGCCGACTTCGTCGAGCTCGGCCTGCAGGTCTTCGGTGACCGCCTGGAGACGCTTGATCTCTTTGGTCTGGTCGGTCTTCTCGGTGTTGGCCTTGATCAGGTCGCGGCGCAACTCGCTGACGACCGAGTCGACCTCATCCTTCTTGTAGCCCCGCAGTTCGGTGCTGAAACCCGTGTCTTCGGACGCCACTGGAACTCCCCGGTCGATGCTGCGCGCTGAAAGTGAATTGGCTGTTCCTGACCGTGCAGGAACCCTCCGAGTGTAACGGCCCGAACGTGAGGCGAAACCGGGGGATGCCGTCGGGGGACACCCTCGGCACTGGCAGGATTCAGTCGGCTCCCAGGCCCTGCCCAGGCGGGCCGGTATTCTGGAATGTCTTTGTCTTCTACCGCCGGGAGGTACCCACCCGTGCGATTCGTCGTCGCGATCGTCGCGCTCGTACTCGCCGCCGCCGCCATCGGACTCGGTGTCGCTCAGCGCACCGTGCTCGCCGGACCGGCATCCGTCTCGTCGTCGGTCGTCACCGGCGATGCCCCACTGACCGTCATCGACGCAGCCACCCTCAACGCAAATGCCGGCACCCAGTCGATCGAGGTCGCAGGCGAAGGGGATATCGTGCTCGCGTACGGGCGCTCCGCCGACGTGATGGCCTGGGTCGGAGACGCGAGCTACAACCAGATCGGCTGGGACGCCGAGGCACAACAGCTGACGACCGAGGTCGTGGACGGCTCCGAGAGTGCGGCCGAGATTCCGTCGGTCGTCGGCTCCGACCTGTGGCTGCGCGAGTTCACCGGCACCGACCTGTTGACCCGCAAGATCAATGCCCCTGAAGGCATCTCCGTCATCATCGGCGTCGACCCGACGGCGCTCGAGGGCACCGACGTCACCACCGAAGCGCCGATCGAAGCGCCGGTGGAGTCGACAGAAGAAGGTGCTGAGGGCACGGATGCTGCCGCAGAGCCGTCCGAGTCCCTCGACCTGAGCATCACCTGGCCGCTCGACAACTCCGCTCCGGCGTCGGGTCCGCTCATCGTTGGCGGCATCGTGCTCCTTCTCGGCGGACTCGGCGCATTCCTTTGGGCGCTCGTGCACGCTCGCGGAACCCGCGGCCCCCGCCGTTCGACCCCGAAGCTGCCGAAGCGCCCCAAGCCGCCGCAGCTCAAGCCCGACAAGCGCCGCGGCGCGAAGCCGACCCCCGAACTCGAGCCCGCACGATCCGGCTCCGGTCGCCGCCGGGCGTTCGTCGCGGCGGGTGCCTTGACCGCGGGGGCGCTCCTGCTGAGCGGCTGCACCGTCGGAGCGCAGCCGACCCCTGGTGCGAGCGAGACTCCCGGCTTCGAAACCACCCCGGTCGCGGTGACGCCGGGGCAGTTCGCCAACATCCTGGTCGACGTGGTTGCCACGGTCGCCGACGCCGACGAGGCGAAAGACCCCGCACTCGCGGCCGAGCGGCTCACCGGCCCGGCGCTCGCGTTGCGTACGGCGAACTACACCATTCGCAACGCCGATGCCGCGGTCGCACCGATCGCAGCGATTCCGTCGGAAACGGTCGAGGTCATGCTTCCCGAGCAGACCGACGTGTGGCCGCGGCGGGTGTTCGCCGTCACGCGCGACGCGGGCGTTCAGGCCGTCGGCGTCATGCTCACCCAGGAGTCGCCTCGCGAGAACTACAAGGCGTCCTACGTCGTGACCCTCATCGCATCGGTTCCCGACGTGGCCCCGCCCGAGCTGGGCGCGCCGGCGCTGCCGCCGAGCAACGGCCTGGGACTTCTCCCTCCCGAGGAGCTCGCCGCGGCCTACGGCGACGTGCTCATCAACGGCGAAGACAGCGAGTTCGCCGACCTGTTCGAGGCGGAGGGCGACAGCCTGCGCGAGGCGATCGGATTGGAGTACAAGGCCGAGCGGCAGGCCGCACTCCCGACGAGTGCCACCATCGCGTTCACCAATGGCCCGGGTGAAGATCCGGTCGTCGCGTTCGGCACCAACGATTCCGGCCAGATCGTTTCGGTCATCCTCGAAGACGTCGAAACGGTGCGCCCCGTCGAGGCCGGTGCCGCCGTCAACCCGGCGGGGCAGGTCAAGGCACTGTCGGGTAAGGCGCAGTCGACGCGCGGCATCGTCGCGACTTACGGCGTGCAGCTGCTGCTCTACGTGCCGCCGGTGAGTGCGACCGACCAAAAAATCGTCGTGCTCGGTTACGCGCAAGGCCTCGTGGCCGCGGTCGAGGTCGGCTAGGCCCCCGCTCGCCGTGCGAAGCTGGAACCGATGAGCAACCCTGGACCGAGCCTGCGCGGCGCCGTCGACCTCTCCGGTCTGGTCCGTCGCGCGAACACCCCGCCCCCAGCCCCCGGATCGACGCCCGAGCCGTCGGGCAGTGGCCTCGTCGTCGAGGTCACCGAGGCGACTTTCCCGCAGATCGTCGAGCTCTCCTCCCGGGTTCCGGTGATCGTCGAGTTGTATGCGCCCGGCCTCGCCCCCGCTCTCGGCGCCATCGTCGAGTCGTACGGCGGGCGGCTCGTTCTCGCGACGGTCGACGCACAGGCGAACCCCGGGATCGCCGAGGCCTTCCAGGTGCGCGAGGTGCCGGCGGCAGCAGGCATCCTGGCTGGTCGTCCCGTTCCGCTGTTCGTCGGCACCCCGGCTGAAGATCAGGTGCGACAGGTGTTCGACCAGTTGCTGCAGGTCGCCCAGCAGAACGGCATCACCGGTGCGCTCGACCCGAACGCCCTCCCCGCCGACGGCGAGGGCGGCGAGTCGGCCGACGCCGCCGAGCCGGTCGAGGAGCCGCTCCCGCCGCTCCACCAGGAGGCGTTCGACGCGATCTCCGGGGGCGACTATGCCGCTGCCGTCGCGGCCTATCGCAAAGCGATTGCCCAGAACCCGCGCGACACCCTCGCGGTCGCCGGGCTCGCCCAGGCATCCCTGCTGCAACGTCTCGATGGCGCGGTCGCCGACGACCTGCGCACAGCAGCAGCGGATGCTCCCGCCTCGGTCGCCGCCCAGCTCGCCGTGGCCGACCTCGACGTCAGCGGCGGCCACCTCGACGACGCATTCGCCCGCCTGCTCGACCTCTTCCCGTCGCTCGACACCGAGGGCCGCGAAGCCGTGCGCACCCGCATCCTCGAGTACTTCGAGATCGCCGGTGCCGACGACCCCCGAGTCGTCGCGGCCCGTCGCCGCCTCACCCTGTTGCTGTACTGACGCCGACGACGGCTATTTGCCCAAGATGGTCGACTTCTTGACCCGAATGTCAGCCATTTCGGGCAAATAGCCGAAGTTTCAGCGGGCGGCACGTAGCCAGAGGGCGGCGAGCGGCGGCAGGGTGAGCTCCACGGATGCGGGGCGACCGTCCCACGGTTCCTCTGAGGCGACGACCGAACCGTAGTTGCCGACACCCGATCCGCCGAATTCGACGGCGTCGGTGTTGATCACCTCGTCGAAGCGGCCGGCGAACGGCATCCCGATGCGGTACGGGCCGACCGGGTTGCCGCCGAAGTTCACCGCGCAGACGAGCGCCTCACCCGACGCTGACCAGCGCACGAACGACAACACGTTGGCGCCTGAGTCGCTGCCGAGCATCTCGAAGCCGGCGGGGGTGTTGTCCTGCTCCCACAGTGCGGGGTTGTCGCGGTACACGCGGTTCAGCTGCGACACGAGCCGCGACAGGCCCTGGTGGGCGGGCTGTTCGAGGATCCACCAGTCGAGTCCGCGCTGCTCGCTCCACTCCGACGGTTGCCCGAACTCGGAACCCATGAAGAGCAGCTGTTTGCCGGGGTGCGCCCACATGAACGCCAGGTATGCACGCAGGTTCGCGAGTTTCTGCCACTGGTCGCCCGGCATTTTCGCCAGCAACGAGCCTTTGCCGTGCACCACTTCGTCGTGCGAGATCGGCAGCAGAAAGTTCTCGCTCCAGGCGTAGACGAACGAGAAGGTGATCTTGTCGTGGTGGTGGGCCCGCCACATCGGGTTCTCGTGCATGTACTCCAGGGAGTCGTGCATCCAACCCATGTTCCACTTGAGCCCGAATCCGAGTCCGTTGCCGCCGGTCGTGCCCGTGACCCCGGTCCAGGATGTCGACTCCTCAGCGATCATCACGATGCCGGGGTTGCGCTTGTAGGCGGTCGCGTTGACCTCTTGCAGGAACGAGATCGCGCGCAGGTTCTCGCGCCCACCGTTCTCGTTGGGCAGCCATTCGCCGTCTTTGCGGGAGTAGTCGAGGTAGAGCATCGAGGCGACGGCATCCACCCGCAACCCGTCGACGTGGAACTCTTCGAGCCAGTACAGGGCGTTCGCGACCAGGAAGTTGCGCACCTGGCTGTGTCCGAAGTCGAAGACGAGGGTGCCCCAGTCCGGGTGTTCGCCGAGTCGCGGGTCGGCGTGCTCGTAGAGCGGCTGCCCGTCGAAGTTCGCCAGCGCCCACTCGTCTTTCGGAAAGTGTGCGGGCACCCAGTCGACGATGACCCCGATGGATGCCTGGTGCAGCCGGTCGACGAGGTACTTGAAGTCGTCGGGATGTCCGAAGCGCGACGTCGGCGCGTAGTAGCCGGTCACCTGGTAGCCCCACGACGGCCCGTAGGGATGCTCGGCGACGGGCAGGAACTCCACGTGGGTGAACCCCAGCTCGTGGATGTACTCGATGAGCTGGTCGGACAGCTCGCGGTAGCCGAGGCCCGGGCGCCACGACCCGATGTGCAACTCGTAGATGCTCATCGCCGAGTTGTGGGGGTCGTGCGAGGCGCGCTGAGCGAGCCAGGTGGAGTCGTGCCACTCGTAGAGCGTCTGCCCGACGACGGAAGCGGTCTTCGGTGGCACTTCGGTGTAGCGCGCCATCGGGTCGGCGCGGGTCACCCAGGTGCCGGCCGC
>NZ_JANMSQ010000007.1:0-12920 GCF_031389465.1 Pseudolysinimonas sp. | reverse complement strand
GCGATCGTCGTCAACCCGGAGATGCAGGCGGCCACCCTCGCTCCCGTTCCCGACTCCAGCGACGACTTCGCCAGCTATGCGCCCGAGACCATCTCCGTCGGAGTCGGGAGCGCCCCGCGTAGCGACTCCCGACTCAACCCGAAGTACAACTTCGACAACTTCGTCATCGGCGGCTCGAACCGGTTCGCGCACGCCGCGGCTGTCGCCGTCGCCGAAGCGCCGGCCAAGGCCTACAACCCACTGTTCATCTACGGCGACTCGGGGTTGGGTAAGACCCACCTCTTGCACGCGATCGGGCACTACGCCGAGAACCTCTACACCGGCATCCGAGTCCGATACGTGTCGAGTGAAGAGTTCACGAACGACTTCATCAACTCGATCCAGAACAACCGATCGGCGGCGTTCCAGTCGCGCTACCGAGAGATCGACATCCTGCTCATCGACGACATCCAATTCCTGCAGCGTGCGGTCGAGACGCAGGAGGCGTTCTTCCACACCTTCAACACGCTGCACGATCACAGCAAGCAGGTCGTCATCACGAGCGACGTCGCCCCGAAGTTCCTCACCGGATTCGAAGACCGGATGCGTTCGCGCTTCGAGTGGGGTCTCATCACCGACGTGCAGGCACCTGACCTCGAGACCCGCATCGCGATTCTGCGCAAGAAGGCTCAGAGCGAGAAGCTGCAGGTCCCCGACGACATCCTGGAATTCATCGCGACGAAGGTCTCGAGCAACATTCGCGAACTTGAGGGAACCCTCATCCGCGTGACCGCTTTCGCGAGTCTTAACCGCACCCCCGTCGATCTGCAGCTCGTACAGACGGTTCTCAAGGATCTGATCACGCTTGACGAAGACAACGTCATCGCGCCGGTCGACATCATCAATCACACCGCCGACTACTTCAAACTCTCCGTCGATGACCTCTACGGATCAAGCCGGTCGCAGGCCGTCGCGACGGCTCGCCAGATCGCCATGTATCTCTGCCGCGAGCTCACGAATCTGTCGCTGCCCAAGATCGGACAGCTCTTCGGAAACCGCGACCACACCACGGTGATGTACGCGAACAAGAAGATCAGCGAACTGATGAAAGAACGTCGCTCGATCTACAACCAAGTCACGGAGCTCACGAGTCGCATCAAACAGAACCAGCGCTACAACAAGATCTGACCTGTCCGACAGGGTGTTTCGACCCCTCCCCCCCGAACGGGGGACTAGACGGATCGGTGCAGAATCTGTGATTGCACATCCTGTGGATAGCTTGTGGATAACGTGCGCGACGCGCGGGGGGGTCGTGTGGATATCTCGCGCCGGCAGTGTGGACTGATACCGCCGGTCTCGACGTTCTCCACCGAAGGGGATCTCAGAATCCACAGGTCGTCTTCATCTCACACCGGTGTAGTTCCCTGTTTGAAGTTGCCCACTTGCCGGGTTATCCACATGTGAGCACCGGTTAAGAGGATTAACTCTCTCTTCTCCGTCTAGCTGTTCGACAACCCCTTGGTGCCCACCAGACGACCAGAATCCGCTTGCCCCTTCCTGTGCCAGGATCGATGTGAAATCCTGGCCAACCGGGGTCTCGCCCGCTATCGTCACAGCCCACCAGTGTGGACAAGGAGTCCCTTCGTGAAGTTCCAGGTCAATCGGGACGTCTTCAGCGAGGCTGTGTCGTTCGCCGTCAAGCTCCTGCCGCAGCGCACCACCCAGCCGATTCTGAGCGGCGTGCTGCTCGAGGCCGCCGATGGTGCTCTCGTGCTCTCGTCGTTCGACTACGAAGTTTCCTCGCGCGCCGAGATCGCCGCCGATGTCGAGGATGCGGGAAGTGCCCTCGTCTCGGGCCGACTTCTCGCCGAGATCGCGAGTCGACTGCCTAACGCCCCCGTTCAATTCTCGACCGTCGACGGCAAGATCGCCGTGCAGTGTGGTTCCGCGAAGTTCACCCTCGGCAGCATGCCCGTCGAGGAGTACCCGACCCTTCCTCAGGTCGGCGAACGCACCGGCGTCTTGCCCGCCGAAGACTTTGCAGCTGCTGTGGCCCAGGTCACGGTCGCCGCATCGCGCGATGACGTCACCCCGGTCATCACGGGCGTGCAACTCGAGGTCGGCGACAACAACCTCTCCCTCGTCGCGACCGACCGCTACCGGGTCGCCGTGCGCGAGATCGACTGGGATTCCGGCTCAACGACCGCCGAGGGAACGGCCGCGCTCATCCCGGCACGCACGCTCGCCGAAATCGGCAAGACGTTTGCCCACAGCGGCACCGTGTCGGTCACCATCGCGCGAGGTGACGACCGCGAGCTCATCGCCTTCAGCGCCGATAAGAAGACCGTCACCTCACTGCTCATCAAGGGCAACTTCCCTCCGGTAAAGCGGCTCTTCCCCGAGACGGTCGATAACTACGCGGTCGTCAACACCGCAGAATTGATCGAGGCGACCCGGCGCGTGTCGCTCGTGCTCGAGCGCGAAGCAGCGTTGCGTTTCTCATTCTCGATCGACGGCGTGACCCTCGAGGCGACCGGCGCGGAACAGGCTCAAGCGCAGGAGACGATCGAAGGACACCTGCACGGCGAAGACACCGTCGTGTCGCTGAAGCCGGCGTTCCTGCTGGACGGTCTCGGCGCCGTGCACTCGGAGTACGTGCGCATCTCGTTCACCAAGACCGACAACCCGAACAAGCCGGGCCCGGTGCTCATCACGAGCCAGTCCTCGAAAGAGCAGCCCGGTGCCGACAACTACAAGTACCTCCTGCAGCCCAACCTGCTGCTGCGCTGATCGGGGATTCGGTCATGGTCACGCCTGCTGAACAGCACAGTGCCCCCGAAATGCACATCGGACTCATCGGGCTCGGCAAGATTGGCGGCAACATGCGCGAGCGCCTGCGGCGCGCGGGCGTCGAGGTCACCGGGTATGACCCGAACCCCGACGTCACCGACGTTCCCGATCTCGCCGCGCTCGCCGCGGCGCTTCCGACCCCGAGGGTCGTGTGGATCATGGTTCCGTCGGGTGCGATCACCGACCAGGTGATCACCGATGTCGCAGCAGTCCTCGAACCGGGTGACGTGGTGATCGACGGCGGCAATTCTCGGTTCACCGACGACGCGCTGCATTCCGCCCAACTCGCGAAGACCGGCATCCGCTTCGTCGATTGCGGCGTTTCGGGCGGGGTGTGGGGCCTCACCAACGGCTACGGGCTCATGGCCGGCGGTGACGCGGCCGACGTTGAAGAGCTGCTTCCGGTGTTCGATGCACTGCGACCCGAGGGTCCTCGCGACGAAGGTTTCGTGCACGCCGGCTCGGTCGGCGCGGGGCACTACGCGAAAATGGTGCACAACGGCATCGAGTACGCTCTCATGCAGGCGTGGGCCGAGGGGTTCGAGCTGATGGCGGCCCGTGACGACCTGATCCACGACGTGCCCGGGGTGTTCAAGGCTTGGCAGCGCGGCACGGTCGTCCGCAGCTGGTTGCTCGAACTGCTCGTGAAGGCGCTCGAAGAAGATCCGGAGCTCGCCGACATCGAAGGCTATGTCGAGGATTCCGGCGAAGGCCGCTGGACGGTGCACGACGCGCTCGATCGGGCCGTTCCCGTACCGACGATCAGCGCCGCGATCTTCGCTCGCTTCGTGTCGCGCCAGAAGGACTCCCCGTCGATGAAGGCCGTCGCCGCGCTGCGGAAACAGTTCGGCGGCCACGCGGTCCGCAAGGCGTGATCGTCACCCACCTGGAGCTCACCGACTTCCGCAACTATCGCGAAGTCGAGGTCGACCTGGTGGCCGGCCCGAACCTCTTCGTCGGCAGCAACGGCCAAGGCAAGACCAACCTCGTCGAAGCGATCGGCTACCTGAGCACGCTCGGCTCCCACCGCGTCGCGACGGATCATGCGCTCATCCGCGCGGGGCAAGATGCGGCGATCGTGCGCGCCCGCCTGGAACACGCTGAACGCACGGTGCTCGTCGAGGTGCAACTCAACCGGTCTTCGGCGAACCGGGCGCAGGTGAACCGCGTCGCGACAAAGCCGCGCGAGCTTCCGCGCTACGCGACGAGTGTGCTGTTCGCCCCCGAGGATCTCGCGCTCGTGCGGGGCGACCCGGGCGGTCGTCGTCGCTACCTCGACCAGTTGCTCGTGCAGCTCACTCCTCGTCTGGCCGGGGTGCTGGCCGACTACGACCGCGTGTTGCGCCAGCGCACGACACTGCTCAAGTCGGTGCGGGCAGCCCGGGTCGCGGAATCCCAACTCTCGACGCTCGAGGTGTGGGATGAGCGGCTTGCCGCTCTCGGTTCCGAAATCATCGTCGAGCGCTCCGCGCTGATCGACCGCATCCGTCCGCACGTCGCCGACGCCTACCGCCGCATCGCGGGCGACGACCACAAGGCCGACCTCGCGGTGCGGCTGAGCATCCTCGGCGACACCGCGCCCGCTGACGAAGGTGACGATGACACCGAGGATGCCGGCACTTCGTCCACGGCACTCGCACCGGGCGAGGTGCGCGAGGCGTTCACCGCGGCGCTCACGCGGGTGCGCAGGCAGGAGCTGGATCGCGGCCTCACTCTGATCGGCCCGCATCGCGACGATCTGGTGCTGACCCTCAACGGTCTCCCCGCAAAGGGGTACGCGAGCCACGGTGAGTCCTGGTCGTTCGCTCTCGCGCTCAAGCTCGCCGCCGCGGCGACCCTGCGGGCCGATTCTCCGCTCGGCGATCCGGTCGTCATCCTCGACGACGTCTTCGCCGCGCTCGACGAGACCCGCCGGGCGCGGCTCGCCAGCGGGATCGCCGACTATGAGCAGGTGCTCATCACCGCGGCCGTTCTCGATGACGTTCCGGACGCGCTGCGCGCACACACGGTCCGGATCCAAGCCGGGCGCATCGTGAAGCCTGGGGAGGACGCGTGACGAAGGACACCCCCGGACCCACCCCCGAGCACATCGCGGTGTACCAACGGCTGCGCCGACTGTTCGGCAACCCCGAGCTGCGCAGCGTCGACGGACGACGTCGCCGGCGAGCGGCTGACGCCGCTGCGAGCGAGCCCTACGGACTCGGCCGAGACCCGCGCGGCGTGGGCGACGTGCTGGCCGGAGTCGCCGCCGCCCGCGGTTGGGAGTCGCCGCTGGCGCGGGCAGAACTGCTCGGAACGTGGCCCGAGATCGTCGGCGCCGACACCGCGGCGCACACCTCACCGGTGGGAATCGAAGACGGCATCCTGACCGTTCAGTGCGACTCGACCGCATGGGCGCAACAGTTGCGGCTCATGTCGGCGACCGTACTGAACAGCATCGCCGAGCGATTCCCGGCGGCCGGGGTCGAGTCCGCTCGCTTTCTTGCACCCCACGCCCCGTCCTGGAAACACGGCCCCAAGGCCGTCCCGGGGCGCGGTCCACGCGATACCTACGGCTGAGAAGGCAAATCTGGTCGACCTTGTCGGGAAAACCCCGCAGATCGCCGAATCGCCCGATCTCGACCGCGTCCGCGGGATAGAATCGAGGCACCCTCGCCACCCGCATTTCTGGTGGCTGAGACCGACCCCGGCAGGAGCCACCTCCCCATGAGTCCCACCCCTCGTCAGGGCGCGTCCGACGCGAACTACGGCGCCGCCGACATCCAGGTGCTCGAAGGTCTCGAAGCCGTGCGCAAGCGCCCCGGCATGTACATCGGCTCGACCGGTCCGCGCGGTCTGCACCACCTCGTCTACGAGATCGTCGACAACGCCGTCGATGAAGCGCTGGCCGGCTACTGCGACCGCATCGAGGTCACGATCCTCGCCGATGGCGCGGTGCGCGTCGTCGACAACGGCCGCGGCATCCCGGTCGATATTCACCCGATCGAGAAGAAGTCGACCGTCGAGGTCGTGCTCACCATCCTGCATGCCGGTGGCAAGTTCGGCGGCGGCGGCTACGCCGTGTCGGGCGGCCTGCACGGCGTCGGCTCCAGTGTCGTCAACGCGCTGTCGTCCCGGCTCGAGGTCGAAGTGCATCGCCAGGGCAACATCTACCGGCAGGGCTACCGGATCGGCGTGCCCGACGCGCCGCTCAAGAAGGGTGAGGCGTCGGAGCTGACCGGCACGACGATCACCTTCTGGCCGAACGCCGACATCTTCGAGACCGTCGAGTACGAGTACGACACCCTGCGCAACAGGTTCCAGCAGATGGCGTTCCTCAACAAGGGCCTCACGATCATGCTCACTGACGAGCGGGCCGACTCTTCCGAAGATGGCCCGCGCAGTGACGTCTTCTTGTACGAGCGTGGGCTTGTCGACTATGTCGAGTACCTCAACTCCGCGAAGAAGACCGAGGTCATCCACCCCGAGATCATCTCTTTCGAATCCGAAGACACCGAGCGCCGCATCGCCCTCGAGGTCGCGATGCAGTGGACCACCTCGTACTCCGAGAGCGTCCACACCTACGCGAACACGATCAACACGCACGAGGGAGGCACTCACGAAGAGGGCTTCCGGGCCGCACTGACCACGCTCGTCAACAAGTACGCGCGCGAGAAGGGGCTGCTCAAGGAGAAGGACGAGAACCTCTCCGGCGACGATGTGCGCGAAGGTCTCACCGCCGTCATCTCGATCAAACTGGGCGAACCGCAGTTCGAAGGTCAGACGAAGACCAAGCTCGGCAACACCGAGGCCAAGTCGTTCGTGCAGCGGGTCGTCGGCGACCAGCTCACCGACTGGTTCGATCGCAACCCGAATCAGGCGCGCGACGTCATCCGCAAGTCGATCCAGGCTGCGGCCGCGCGCATGGCCGCACGCAAAGCGCGCGAGCAGACCCGGCGCAAGGGGCTCCTCGAGGGTGGCGGCATGCCGGGCAAGCTCAGCGACTGCTCGAGCAAGGACCCGGCACGCAGCGAGATCTTCATCGTCGAGGGCGACTCGGCCGGCGGATCCGCGAAAACCGGTCGCGACCCCGAAACCCAGGCGATCCTGCCGCTGCGCGGCAAGATCCTCAACGTCGAGAAGGCCCGGCTCGACCGCGCGCTCGGCAACGCCGAGATCCAGGCGATGATCACCGCATTCGGCACCGGCGTCGGCGAAGACTTCGACGGCGAGAAGGCCAGGTACCACAAGATCGTGCTGATGGCGGATGCCGACGTCGACGGTCAACACATCACGACGCTGCTGCTCACCTTGCTCTTCCGCTACATGCGCCCGCTGATCGAGATGGGCTACGTCTACCTCGCGCAGCCGCCGCTGTACCGGCTGAAGTGGACGAACTCCGAGCACGAATACGTCTACTCCGACCGCGAGCGCGACGCTCTCATGACCGAGGGCCTTGCCGCCGGCAAGCGCCTCGGCAAAGAGAACAACATCCAGCGCTATAAGGGTCTCGGTGAGATGAACCACCAGGAGCTGTGGGACACGACGATGAACCCCGCGAGTCGCACTCTGTTGCAGGTGACGCTCGACGACGCGGCGATCGCCGACAGCGTCTTCTCGACGCTGATGGGCGACGACGTCGAATCGCGCCGCAACTTCATCCAGCAGAACGCCAAAGACGTTCGCTTCTTGGACATTTGATTTCGACACGCGGCTTCGCCGCTACTCAATCACCGAAGGTGAACCATGGCTGACGTAACCGAGGTCGATCCCGACCGTCACGACAAAATCGAGCAGGTCGACCTCCAGCTCGAAATGCAGCGCAGCTATCTCGACTACGCGATGAGCGTCATCGTCGGGCGCGCGTTGCCCGACGTGCGCGACGGGCTCAAGCCCGTACACCGCCGCGTGATCTACGCGTTGTACGACGGCGGCTACCGCCCCGACCGCGCGTTCTCGAAATGCACCCGCATCATCGGCGACGTGATGGGTCAGTTCCACCCGCACGGCGACAGCTCGGTGTACGACGCGCTCGTGCGGTTGGTGCAGCCCTGGTCGCTGCGCTACCCGCTCGCACTGGGGCAGGGCAACTTCGGCTCCCCGGGTAACGACGGCGCCGCCGCCCACCGGTACACCGAGACCAAGATGGCGCCGCTCGCCATGGAGATGGTCCGCGACATCGACGAAGACACCGTCGACATGCAGGACAACTACGACGGCCGCACCCAGGAGCCGCGGGTGCTTCCCGCGCGGTTCCCGAACCTGCTCGTCAACGGCTCAGTCGGCATTGCCGTCGGCATGGCCACGAACATCCCGCCGCACAATCTGCGCGAAGTGGCCGAGGCGGCTCTCTGGGCGCTCGAGAACCCCGAGGCTCCGCGCGAGGAGCTGCTCGAGGCGCTCATCCAGCGCGTCAAGGGCCCCGACTTCCCGACCGGCGCGCAGATCTTGGGCATCAAAGGCATTCAGGATGCCTACCGCACGGGCCGCGGCTCGATCACGATGCGCGCGGTGGTGAGCGTCGAAGAGCTGCAGGGGCGCACGAGCCTCGTCGTCACCGAGCTGCCCTACCAGGTCAACCCCGACAATCTTGCGATCAAGATCGCCGACCTCGTCAAGGAGGGCAAACTCGCGGGAATCGCCGACATCCGTGACGAGAGCTCGGGCCGCACCGGTCAGCGCTTGGTGATCGTGCTCAAGCGCGATGCCGTCGCGAAGGTCGTGCTCAACAACCTGTACAAGCACACCCAGCTGCAGGACAACTTCGGCGCGAACATGCTGGCGATCGTCGACGGTGTGCCCCGCACCCTCGCGCTCGACGGCTTCATCACGCATTGGATCGATCACCAGATCGAAGTCATTGTGCGACGTACCCAGTTCCGGCTCGCCAAGGCCGAGGCCGACGCGCACATCCAGCGCGGCTACGCGAAGGCGCTCGACGCGCTCGACGAGGTGATCGCGTTGATCCGCCGATCGCCCGACGTCGACGAGGCTCGTCAGGGCCTCATCAAGCTGCTCGAGGTCGACGAACTGCAGGCCGACGCCATCCTGGCTCTGCAGCTCCGCCGGTTGGCGGCGTTGGAACGTCAGAAGATCCGCGACCGCCTCGAGGAGCTCGAGCGGGAGATTGCGGAGTACCAGGCGATCCTCGCGAGCCCGGTGCAGCAGCGCACCATCGTCACCGAGGAGCTCACCGATCTCGTCGCGAAGTTCGGCGACGACCGGCGCACCGAGATCATGCTCGGCTACGGCGGCGACATGAGCGTCGAAGACCTCATCCCCGAAGAGGAGATGGTCATCACCATCACTCGCGGCGGGTACATCAAGCGCACGCGCAGCGACAACTACCGCTCGCAGCACCGCGGCGGTCGCGGGGTCCGCGGCGCGCAATTGCGGGCGGATGACGTCGTCGAGCACTTCTTCGTCACGACGACTCATCACTGGCTGCTGTTCTTTACGAACACCGGTCGCGTGTACCGGGCGAAGGCCTACGAGGTGCAGGAGGCCGGCCGCGACGCGAAGGGTCAGCACGTCGCCAACCTGCTCGCCCTGCAACCCGACGAACAGATCGCGCAGGTGCTCGACATCCGCGACTACTCGGTCGCGACCTACCTCGTGCTCGCCACCCGCGGGGGGCTGGTGAAGAAGACGGCACTCACCGAATACGACACCAACCGCACCGGCGGCATCATCGCGATCAACCTGCGCGAGGGTGACGAGCTGGTCTCGGCGCTGCTCGTCGAAGACGGCACCGACGTGCTGCTCGTCTCGCGGCACGGCATGTCGATCCGGTTCACCGCGTCCGATTCCGCGATGCGTCCGATGGGCCGCTCGACGTCGGGCGTCATCGGGATGCACTTCCGGGGCGACGACTCGCTGCTGGCGGCATCCGTCGTCCCTTCGACAGGCTCAGGACAAGCGGCTGATTCATTCGTATTCGTCGTCACCGAGGGCGGGTACGCGAAACGCACCGCAGTCGACCAATACCGCATCCAGAACCGCGGCGGACTCGGCATCAAGGTCGCGAAGCTCAGTGAAACGCGCGGCGACCTCGCCGGTGCACTGATCGTCGAAGAAGACGACGAAGTGCTCGTCGTGCTCGCCGGCGGCAAAGTCGTACGTTCAGCTGTTGCCGAGGTTCCTGCCAAGGGGCGGGATACGATGGGCGTCGTCTTCGCGCGTTTCGACGACGACGACAAGATCATCGCGATCGCGAAGAACAGCGAACGCAACATCGAGATCGCGGTAGACCCCGATGCCCCCGACTCCGACGCCCCCGCGGCTGAGGACGAAGTGGCGGATGACAGTGCCGAAGCTGCCGCCGCGCCCGACGGAGAGGACCAGGAGTAACGATGAGCGTCGCCGAGAAACTGCAGCGCAAAGAGATGCGCCAGACGACGAGCCGTCAGGTGCGCCTGAAGCTTGTCTACATCGACGTCTGGTCGCTGGTGAAGCTCTCGTTCCTGGTGTGGCTGTGCCTCGGCATCGTGCTGATCGTCGCGAGTGTGCTGATCTGGGTGGTGCTGTTCTCCACCGGCATCTTCGACACCCTCGATGAGACCCTCCGCGACATGCTCGGTGACGACGAGTTCGCGATCGCCAACAGCTTCGGCCTCGTGCAGGTGCTGCTGTTCACGTTCATCATCGCCGTGCTCAACACGATCGTCGGCACCGCTCTCGGCGCCGTCGGCGGGTTCCTCTACAACCTCAGCGTGCGCCTCACCGGCGGTCTGCTCGTCGGATTCCAGAACTCGTAGAGGCTGATACTCTTTCTCTCGGCCTTCGGGCCACTCGGGGATATAGCTCAGGCGGTTAGAGCGCTTCGCTGATAACGAAGAGGTCCGAGGTTCAAGTCCTCGTATCCCCACTCCATCTCGGTGGTCACGTGTTTCAGTGGTCGCATGCGGCCGCAGGTCGCGTGTCGAGACCCGACATGGGTCCGGGGCCTTAGCTCAATTGGTAGAGCGCCTGCTTTGCAAGCAGGAGGTCAGGGGTTCGATTCCCCTAGGCTCCACCATTTCTGACGAAAACTCTACAATTGGGGCGAGTTGGGCATCCTCAATCACGATGATTCGTGCGATTTGGCGGTTCCTTCCGCCGCCGCCCGCCAATCGGCACGAATCGCTGCGTTGAGGACACGCATTCCGAGCCAACGGGCGAGCGTGGCCACCTCAGATCCTCGCGAAACTCGTGATTGAGTTCCAGCCACTCACGGGTCTTGGCGTAGACCGGCGGCCGGGCGAACTGGGCGAGGAACAGCGCCAGATCTTCCATCGGGCGGATCATGCCGTCGAGTTCGAGAAGCGACCGGTCGACCTCGAGTGCCTTCTGCAGGTCGTCGGGTTCGTAGCGCGAGCCGATCCGGCTCCACAGCACGAGGTCGGCACTGGGCGCGATGTCGGCGTACGGGTAACGCTGGACGACGGTCAACCCGCGCACGACCTCGACGACGCTCACCGGGCGCGACGCGTCGAGCAGTTGCGCACGCACCGCAATCCGGCGGGCCAGCGCCCGCGTCAGCTCAACCGGGCTGGTGCTCAGAAGTCGTCGTCGTCGCCGATGTCGGCACTGCCCGGGTCGCCAAGGTCTTCGATCCACAGATCGTCGTCGGCGCGCAGCGTCTGCCAGGCGGCGTAGGCGATACCCGCGAAGGCAACCACTCCGAGACCGATGAGGATGTACTTGCCCGGGCCGCTCGACTTGGGCGGCGTGACGACGCCGGCCCGTTGCCCGGCCTTCGAGATGCGGCGCACGACGTCGCGCACGGCCGGGTTCTTCGCGGCCTCGAGCACGGCGAGGGCGGAGCCGATCGTTCCCGAGATCGCGGGAAGCACGTCGTCGGTGAACCGCTCCCGAGCGGTCGAGGCGGCCTCCCGGGCGGCACCGAACCCGTCGCGGGCAGCGCCGAAGCCTTCACGGACCCGAGGACGCACCTCCTCGCGAGCGAAGTTGGCGGCCTGGCGGCGGGCATCCTTGAGCACGATGGTCGCGTGCTCGATGGCCTCGCGCTGCTCATCCCAGAGGCGCTCGGCATCCCGCTTGAGGCGGTTGAGCTCCCGCTGGCGCTTGCGTGAGAGTGCCATAGTGATCCTCCGGTTGGTCTCAGAACGAGCTGACAACCATCCTGCCATGCGCGACCGATAGCGCCGCAGGGCTTGCCAACCCGAGCTACATGCGAGAATGGCGCAATGCCTGCGCACACTCACGTCGCCACCGTCCACACCACCCTCGGCGACATCCGGATCCACCTGTTCGGCTTCCACGCCCCGGTCACTGTCGACAACTTCGTCGGCCTCGCGACCGGCACGAAAGAGTGGCAAGACCCGGCGACCGGAGAGACCAAGAGCTCGCCGCTCTACGACGGGGTGATCTTCCACCGCATCATCAAGCAGTTCATGCTGCAGGGCGGTGACCCGCTCGGTAAGGGCATCGGCGGTCCCGGCTACAACTTCGACGACGAAATCCACCCGGAGCTGCACTTCACCGAGCCGTACCTGCTTGCCATGGCGAACGCCGGCATCCAGGGTGGTCGCGGCACGAACGGGTCCCAGTTCTTCATCTCGACCGTTCCGACCCCGTGGCTCAACGGCAAGCACACGATC
Organism: Pseudolysinimonas sp.; assembly: GCF_031389465.1. Taxonomy (GTDB): domain Bacteria; phylum Actinomycetota; class Actinomycetes; order Actinomycetales; family Microbacteriaceae; genus Pseudolysinimonas_A. The sequence goes on along the minus strand of NZ_JANMSQ010000007.1, from coordinate 510 downwards.
TTCGGCGAGGTTGCCGACGACGACTCGAAGCGGGTCGTCGATGCGATCGAGGCGGTCGACACCGACGGGCGCGACAAGCCGCTCGAGGATGTCGTCATCACCTCGATCTCGGTCGACGCGGTCTGAGCGACGCCCCAGGTGACTGAAGCGGAGACCTCGCCGGACGTCTGTTACCGGCATCCGAAACGCGAGAGCTGGGTGCTCTGCCAGCGCTGCGGGCGAACGATCTGCCCGGAGTGCCAAATTCTCGCGCCGGTCGGTATTCAATGCCCCGAGTGGGTCCGCGAGGTGGGTGGCTCGGTGACCTGGCGCGGTGCCGGTGAGGCGCGACGCCCCGCAGCCAAGGCGCGACCCGTCAGGTCGCGTCCTGAGCGTTCGTCGTCGGGTTCGGGGTCGGGGTGGCAGGGCGCGATCGGGCAGATGCTGCGGCCCGGATCCGAGGCACCCGTGCTCAGCTGGGGCATTGTCGGGCTGACCGTGGTGCTCTGGCTTGGCGGCCTGTTCAGCGGG
>NZ_JANMSQ010000333.1:0-3126 GCF_031389465.1 Pseudolysinimonas sp. | reverse complement strand
CGTCGCGGCCCTCTCGACCGAGCGCACCCCGCGCGGCCAGGACGGCGTGAAGTGGCTCGCCCGCGAACGCAACGCCGGCTCGTTCCTGCGTCAGCTCAATCTCGGCGAGGGCATCGACACCGCCGCGATCTCGGCGTCCTATGAGAACGGCGTGCTGAGCGTCGTCATCCCGGTCAGCGAGAAGGCGAAGCCGCGCAAGATCGAGGTGCAGGCGGGCAGCCCCGCTTCCACCAACGTCGCCGTCGAGGCCTAACCACGGGTCACGAAGAGCCCCGGACGCCAAGTGCGCCCGGGGCTCTTCCGTACGCTGGGAGCATGCTCGGCGCCGACGAACCCGACCACCGCGGCCGCACCGGCCTGCACCTGACGGGCCTCGGCCTGGACCGCAATCCCGGCGTCATCGTCGACCAGGTCGAACTGCTGGCGGCCGGTTGGCACGTGCTGCGCCGCACCCGATTCCGAGAACGAGATGCCGCTGGCGCCTGGATCGCGAAAGTCGCGGAGACCTATGACCGCGGCAACGGCGCAACGATCCTGCTCTACGACCCCGAGCGCCGCACCGTGCTGCTGACGCGTCAGTTCCGCTATCCGGTGTACGTCAACGACCACCCCGACGGGATGCTGCTGGAGACAGCGGCCGGGCTGCTCGACGACGACGATCCCGAGACCGCGATCCGACGTGAGGCGATCGAGGAGACCGGCCACGAAGTCGCCGACCTCGAGCACGTCTTCGACGTCTACATGAGCCCCGGCTCGGTGACCGAGCGCATCCACTTCTATGCCGCGCGCTACTCGGCCGACACGAGCGCTCACGCGGGGGGCGGACTCGCCGAGGAGGGCGAACACATCGATGTCGTCGAGCTCGGTTTCGACGAGGCACTCGCCGCGATCGGCACGGGAATCATCGACGCGAAGACGGTCATGTTGCTGCAGTGGGCGGCGCTCCGCGGCCCCTTCGCGCCAGCGCGAGGCGTGGCGACGCGGCAGACTTGAGTCTGCAGCGAGAGGACCTGATTGTGCACGCGACGACGCCGGAGCTCACCGACGACGAGGTGCGCACCATTCGAGGCGACTTCCCGATCCTCGCTGAGACGGTCAACGGCCATCCCCTCGCCTACCTCGACTCGGCCGCGACGACGCAGAAGCCCCGGGCGGTGCTCGACGCCGAGCGCGAATTCCTCGAGCGACGCAACGCCGCCGTGCACCGCGGAGCGCACACCCTCGCCGCCGAGGCGACCGAGGAGTTCGAGGCCGCCCGGGCGACGGTCGCGGCGTTCGTCGGCGCCGACGTCGGCGAGATCGTCTGGACCTCGAACGCCACCGAGGGCATCAACCTCGTCGCCTACGGTCTCTCCAACGCCGCCTTCGGCGACGGCGACCCCGCACTCGCGGTCGGGCCGGGCGACGAGATCGTCGTCACCGAGCTCGAGCACCACGCCAACCTCATCCCCTGGCAGCAACTCGCACGGCGCACCGGCGCGACGCTGCGGTACCTCCCGGTCGACGACGACGGGGCACTGCGCCTCGATCTCGTCGGGGAGGTCATCACCGACCGCACCCGGGTGGTCGCCGTCTCCCACGTGTCGAACGTGCTCGGCATCGTGAACCCCGTCGCAGTGCTCGTCGAGGCCGCCCATCGCGCGGGTGCGATCGTCGTGCTTGACGCGTGCCAGAGCGCCCCCCATGCGCCGCTCGACCTCGGCGAGCTCGACGTCGACATCGCGGTGTTCTCGGGCCACAAGATGCTCGGCCCGACCGGAGTGGGCGTGCTCTACGGCAAGCGCACGCTGCTTGAAGCCCTGCCCCCCTTCCTCACCGGCGGATCGATGATCACAACGGTGACGCTCGACCGCGCGGAGTTCATGGCCCCGCCGCAGCGATTCGAGGCGGGCACGCAGCGCGTATCGCAGGCCATCGGCCTCGCCGCCGCCGTGCGCTACCTCGACGCGGTCGGGATGCCGCGCATCGCCGCGCACGATCGCCAGCTGGGGGCCCGGCTCGCCGAGGGCCTCGACGCCATCCGGGGCGTGCGGGTGCTGGGGCCCGTCGGAGTCGAGCGGGTCGGGCTCGCCGGATTCGATCTCGCCGGGGTGCATCCGCACGACCTCGGTCAGGTCCTCGACGACCGAGGGATCGCCATCCGGGTCGGGCACCACTGCGCGCAGCCGCTGCATCGTCGGCTGGGTCTCGGCGCGAGCGCGCGGGCGAGCGCCGCGCTCTACACGACCGACGACGAGGTCGACCGGTTCCTCGACGCGGTCGATGAGGCCGCCGGATTCTTCGGGGTGCGGTCGTGAGCTCCGACGACCTGCGGGCGCTCTACCAGGAGGTCATCCTCACCCACGCGCGCGATCCCGACGGGCGCGGAATCGTTGACGGCTGGACGGGTCGCGCGCGCGAGGTGAACCCGCTCTGCGGAGACGAGATCGATCTAGCTGTCGGCGTCGAGGGCGGCGTCATCCGGTCGATCACCTGGGAAGGTCACGGCTGCGCGATCTCGCAAGCTTCGGCCTCGCTGCTCACCGGGTTGCTGGAGGGGGCGACGGTCGCCGACGCACGCGAGCGCATCGAACTGTTCCGCACCGCGCTCCGCTCCCGCGGCGAGATCGAGCTCGACGAGGAGCACTTCGGCGACGCGGTCGCCCTCGGCGGGGTTTCCCGTTATGTCGCGCGGGTGAAATGCGCGATGCTCGCCTGGGTCACCCTCGAGAACGCTCTCGCCACGAGCTGAACGTCAGCCCAGTTTTGCCTTGAGGTTCTCGTCGATCGCCGCGAGGAAGTCCTCGGTCGTCAGGTACGCCTGGTCGTCGCTCACCAGCGTCGCGAGGTCCTTCGTCATCTTGCCGCTCTCGACGGTGGCGATGACGACATCCTCAAGGGTCTGCGCGAAGTCGATGAGCGCCTGGTTGCCGTCCAGCTTGCCGCGGTGCATGAGACCGCGGGTCCAGGCGTAGATCGAGGCGATCGGGTTGGTCGAGGTGGGCTTGCCCTGCTGGTGCAGGCGGTAGTGCCGGGTGACCGTGCCGTGGGCCGCTTCGGCTTCGACGATCTTGCCGTCGGGGGTGGTGAGCACCGAGGTCATCAGGCCGAGCGAGCCGTAGCCCTGCGCGACCGTGTCGGACTGCA
>NZ_JANMSQ010000297.1:0-4321 GCF_031389465.1 Pseudolysinimonas sp. | reverse complement strand
CTGCACGCGTCGCTCGACGCCATCCAGCGCCAGCGCATCCTCTGGCAGCGGTTCGTCGCCAGCGGCGTGACGCCCGAGGTGCCCACTGGCATCGCCGACGTGCAGGCCGCTTGGATCCAGGTCGCCGCCGATCTCGAACAGCTCGACGAGCCGCTCGGCCGCATGACTCGCGAAACCTCGCTGCTCGGCCTACCGCTGCACGCACTCGGTGAGACGCTCGGTCGCCTCGCCGTGGAATCCGACGCGCTCGCCAACCTGCAGGAGCGCGCGGAGCTGGTCGGCGTGCTGCGCGCCCTCGACCTCGATGCGCTCATTACCGACCTCGCCAACCGGCACGTGCCGCAGGAGGGAGTCGCGGCCGAACTGGAACTCGCCTGGTGGCGTAGCGCCCTCGACGCGTTGCTCGCTAACGACAGGGCGCTGCTCGGCGCGAAGACCGACGTGCTCGAGCGGCTCGAAGCCGATTTCCGCCTCGTCGATGAGGCGCACGTCGCCGGAAGCGCTCAGGGACTCGCGTACCGGCTCGCCGAGGGGTGGAAGATCGGCCTGCTCGACTGGCCCGACGAAGCTCTGGCGCTCAAGAGCGCGTTGCGCGCCGACGACGTCGACGCCTTCGCCCTGCACCGCGCCGCCCCCCATCTCTCCCGCGCGCTCGCTCCCGTCTGGCTCGCCTCACCGTATGAGATCGACACGGTCGCGCCGGAGATGAGTTTCGACACGGTCATGATCGTGGATGCCGGCACCCTCACCGTCGCCGAGAGCGTCGGCGCCATCCGCCGGGCAAAGCAAGTCGTCGCGTTCGGCGACGCCGTCACCCAGACTCCGGCTCCGTTCACGATCGGCCTTCGTGACCTCGACGCCGACGAGGCCGCGACCGACGCCCGCACCCTCGACGAGTTGCACGCGCGATCGGTGCTGGCGCGCCTCAGCGCCGTGTTGCCCACGTTGACCCTGACGCGGTCCTACCGCGCAGGTGGCGAAGACCTCGCCCAACTCGTCAACCGCCGCTTCTACGGCGGAGCGATCGACGCCCTCCCGTGGGCCGGGTCGTTCCTCGGGCACGGCAGCCTCGTGCTCGAATACGTCGCCGACGGAACCGGCATGCCCGACCCGGTCACCGGTGCGGTGGAGAGCGTAGATGCCGAAGTCAGCCGAGCGGTCGAGCTGGTGCTTCAGCACGTCGAGCAGCGCCCGCAGGAATCGCTCATGGTCGTCACCGCAAGCGAAAAGCACGCCGCCCGGGTCTGGAAAGCCGTCGCGGAGGCGATGCCGGGCAACCCCGCCCTCACCGACTTCGTGCTGAACGATCGAGCCGAACCCTTCGACGTGCTGAGTATCGGTCGGGCGTCGGCGCAAAGCCGTGACCGCGTCGTCTTCTCGGTCGGCTACGGCCGCACCCCGCACGGTCGCGTGCTCAGCGACTTCGGACCGCTCGGCAAGCCCGGCGGCGAACGCCTGCTCGCCGTCGCCATGACCCGAGCCCGCCGCTCGCTCGTCATCGTCACCTGCTTCCGCGCAACCGACATCGAAGATGGCCGCCTCGGTCACGGTGCCATCGCCCTCGCCGAGATCCTCGACGAAGTCGCCGCCCGCCGGGCCGAACCACCGCTGCCCGACGACTCCGATCCGATGCTCGTCGACCTCTCCCGGCGGCTCGCCGGGCGCGGCCTTCGTGTCGCGCTCGGTCACCGCGGAAAGCTCGGCCTCGTTGCAGCCAACGGAGGCACCTGCGTCGTCGTCGAAACCGACACCGTGCTCCTCGGGCGGTCGCTCCGGGAATCCCTGCGACTGCGACCCGAAGTGCTGCGCCGCCTCGGCTGGCACTACGCGCGGGTGCACGCGTTCGAGTTGTTCAGCGATCCCGACGCCGTCGCCGACCGGATCGCCCGCACCGCCGGTGTTCAGGTCGCGACGATCACCCAGGAGATTCCGGTCGTTGCCGGACACTGAGTCCGCATCCGTCGCCCCCCGGCGTCGTCGGCGACGAGTGACGACCCCGCCGCCCCCCGGCAGCGACCCGACGCCCGTCGAAGAACCCGACCAGCGCCCCGAGGGCGAGAATGACTCCCGCCTGCGCGACGACAAGCCCCCGCACTACTGAAGACGGCTATTTGCCCAAGATGGCGCACTTTCTCAGCGAAAGGTGCGCCATCTTGGGCAAATGGCTACTCCTTGGTGCTCGACGCCGACGCTGTGGCGGGCGCTGGGGCGGGCGTGGCGGTCGACGTCGATGACGAGTCGGATGAGGACGAAGTCGCCGACGAAGCGCCATCCTTCGGAGTGGGGCGGCTGTCGTTGCGGTAGAAGCCGGAGCCGCTGAAGGTCACTCCGACGGCCGAGAACAGCTTCCGCAGCCGCCCGAGGCAGCTGGGGCATTCGGTGAGGGAGTCGTCGGTGAACGCTTGCTGAATGTCGAACGCGGTCGCGCACTCGGTGCAGCGGTAGGAATAGGTGGGCATGGGTCCCCAGGTCAGAGCGTGACGATGCCGCCCGGAGTCACGACGCCGTTCACCGGCATGTCGTGGCGCTCCCAAGGCACCTCGTCGACGAGCTCGTCGTCGAAGATCACAGCATAGACGGGTGGGCAGTTCTCCATCGATCCGAGGGTCTTGTCAAAGTAGCCCCGTCCCCAGCCCATCCGCATCCCGGTGCGGTCGACGGCGGCGGCGGGTACCAGGATGAGGTCGACGTCGTTGATCGCGATCGGGCCGCGCAGTTCTGAGGTCGGGGTAGGCATCCCGAGCAGGTCGGGTTCCTCGTCGGCGCCGTCGTAGGGCGCCCAGTCGAGCAGACCATCGTCGCGCGCGATCGGCAGGAGCACGGTCAGTCCCTGTTCGGCGCACCACCGCAGGAAGGGCCGCGTGTCGGGCTCCTCGGGCAGCGAAAGGTAGGCCGAGAGTGACCGCGCCCCGACGTTCGTGGTCAACTGCTGGAGGTGGGCGGTGAGCCGTGCAGAGTCGCTCTGGTGCTGCGACGAGGTGCGGATGCGGCGGCGCTCGCGCAGTTCGGCCCGCAGCGCGCGCTTCTCGCTCTCCAGGTCCGGCACATCTTCGAGCTTACGGGGCCGGATACGCTGGGACGCATGCCTGCTCCCATCACGAAAGCCGTCATCCCTGCTGCCGGCCTGGGGACGCGATTCCTCCCAGCCACCAAAGCCATGCCCAAAGAGATGCTTCCGGTGGTCGACATGCCGGCCATCCAGTACGTCGTCGAGGAGGCGGTCGCCGCGGGCCTGCACGACGTGCTCATGATCACGGGCCGCAACAAGAGCGCGCTCGAGAACCACTTCGACAAGGTCGGCGAACTGGAGCAGATCCTCACCAACAAGGGTGACCTCGAGAAGCTCGAGAAGGTGAGGCGCTCGACCGACATCGCCGACGTACATTACGTGCGCCAGGGCGACGCGAAAGGCCTCGGCCACGCGGTGTTGCGCGCGCGGATGCACGTCGGCGACGAGCCCTTCGCGGTGTTGCTCGGCGACGACATCATCGACACGCGCGACGTGTTGTTGAGTCGGATGCTTGAGGTGCAGGCCGCGCGCAACACCACGGTCGTCGCGCTGCTCGAAGTCGACCCGTCGCAGACTCACCTCTACGGCATCGCCACGGTCGAGCCCACCCAAGACGACGACGTCGTGCGCATCACCGGCCTGGTCGAGAAGCCGGAGCCGGGAACTTCTCCGTCGAACCTCGCCATCATTGGTCGCTACGTGCTGCGCCCGGAGATCTTCGACATCCTCGAGACCACCCCGCCAGGCAAAGGCGGCGAGATCCAGCTCACCGACGCTCTGCAGGCACTCGCCACCGGGCCGGACTGGGCGGGCGGCGTCCACGGCGTCGTCTTCCGCGGGCGTCGGTACGACACGGGCGATCGGCTCGACTACCTCAAAGCAATCGTGCAGCTCGCGAGCGACCGCGACGACCTCGGGCCCGACTTCCGGGCTTGGCTGAAGCCGTTCGCCGCAGGTCTGCCGGGTGACGCCCCGGCGGAGTCGTGAGCGTTCCGACGCTGCGTGACGGATCGGTCGCGATCCGCCCGATCCGCATCCGCGACGCCCGCGCGCTCGAACGCGAACTGCTCGACAATCGCTCGTGGCTGCGCCAGTGGGAGGCGACGAACCCGGGAGGGCCGGTCGGTTTCGATGCGAAGGCCAGCATCCGATCGCTGCTCGCGCATGAGCGCACCGGCAACGGGGTGCCGTTCGTCATCGAATACAACGGCGAGCTCGCCGGCCAGCTGAACGTCTCGGGGATGTCGTACGGGTCGCTGTCGTCGGCATCCATCGGGTACTGGGTGGCGGAGCGGTTCGCCGGCAAGAGCG
>NZ_JANMSQ010000275.1:0-3858 GCF_031389465.1 Pseudolysinimonas sp. | reverse complement strand
CCCGCCGCAGGCGGACGCGTCTCGAAACCAGGGCGGTCGGCTCACCAGCACCGGACGGATGCTGTCCCAGCTACCGGTGGACGTCAGGTTTGCGCGCATGCTGGCCGAGGCGAAGCGGCACGGGGTCGTGCGCGAGGTGGCGGCGATCGTCGCGGGGTTGAGCATCCAGGATCCGCGCGAGCGACCTCTCGAAAAGCGCCCGCAGGCCGACCAGCAGCACGCCCGATTCGTCGACCCGTCGAGCGACTTCGTGACACTGCTCAACCTCTGGAATCACCTCGAGAAGGAGCAGAGGGAACGCTCGAGCAGCGCGTTCCGCCGGATGTGCAAAGCCGAGTACCTGAACTACCTGCGGGTGCGTGAGTGGCACGACTTGTACCGCCAGATCCTGAGAGCTGCGAAACCGCTCGGGTTGGTGCCGGGCAACCCGTCGACCGACGCCGATGCCATCCATCGTTCCTTGCTCGCCGGGTTGCTCAGCCGCCTCGGGATGCGCGACCGCGAGAAGCGGGACTTCCTCGGTGCGCGCGGGCAGCGGTTCCAGGTCTTTCCCGGCTCGGCGCTTGCGAAGAAGACGCCCGAGTTCGTGATGGCGGCCGAACTCGTGGAAACGAGCCGGCTGTTTGCGCGCACCGTCGCGGCGATCGATCCGGCGTGGGCCGAGAAACTCGCGGGCGACCTGGCGAAACGCTCGTACTCCGAACCGCACTGGGCGAAGAAGCAGGGCTCGGCGGTCGCATTCGAGCGGGTGACCCTCTTCGGGCTCCCGATCGTCGCGCGCCGCACAGTGCAACTGGGGCGCATCGACCCGCTGGAGGCACGCGAGCTGTTCCTGCGCAACGCCCTCATCGAAGGCGACTGGCCGTTCGTCATCCGCGGCAACGGACTGTACGACTTCGATCGGGCGAATCGCCGCCTGCGAGACGAGCTGGGCGAGGTCGAGGAGCGCACCCGACGTCGCGACATCCTCGCCGACGACGAAACGATGATCGACTTTTACGACGCCCGCATCCCGCGCGAGATCACCGACGTGCGCGCCTTCGAACGCTGGTGGAAAGACACCCGCGCCAGCACTCCCGACCTGTTGACGATGACGCGGGCCGACCTCCTCGACGAGGGAATCGACGAGACCCTCGATCCCGACGCGTTCCCCGACCGGTTGCACGGCTTCGCGCTGCGGTACCGCTTCGAGCCGGGCGCGCCCGACGATGGCGTCACCGTCGAGATCCCCGTCGAGCGTCTCGCCGCCGTCGATGGCGCACCGTTCGAGTGGCTCGTGCCGGGCCTTCGGGAGGAGCTGATCACGGCGCTGCTGAAGGCGCTGCCGAAGGCGCTGCGTAAGAACGTGGTTCCCGCCGCCGATTGGGCGCGGCGGTTGCTCCCCACCCTGAACCTCGACGAGCCGGTGTTGCCCGCGCTCGCCGCCGCAATCCGCACCGCGACGCACACGGTGGTCGATCCGGCGGCTTTCGAGCTCGACCGGGTGTCGGCGAACCTGCGGATGACCTACGCCGCGGTCGACCGTTCCGGAAAGAGACTGGGCAGCTCGAAGTCACTGTCGGAGCTGCGGGAGCGGTTCGCCGAGAAGACCCGCGCGACGGTGGCGAAGGTCACCGCGAAGGCCACGCCGGGGCGCGAGCTCGAACGCGCCGACCTCACGACCTGGGATCTCGACACCCTCCCCGCGGTCGTCGAGGCGGGCGGAGTGCGCGGCTTCCCGGCCCTTGTCGACGCCGGCTCGTCGGTGGCGGTGCGGGTTTTCGCGACCGAAGAGGAAGCGGCGACAGCTCACCCGCGCGGGGTGCTACGCCTCCTCGCCCTGACGGTGCCGAACCCGGTGAGCTACGTGCGCGACCACCTCACGGATGCCGAGAAGCTCGCCCTCGCCGCGAGCCCGTACCCGTCGACCGCCGCCCTCTGGGACGACGCGCTGCTCGTGACGCTCGCGGCGGCCACAGGCTCCCGTGCCCCGCGCGACCGGGCCGCCTTCGAGGCGCTGCGCACCGAGGTCTCGGCGGGCCTCCTCGACGCTCTCTTCGACACGGTCGCGCTCATCGCGAAGGTGCTGACCGCGGCACGTGAGGTCGACCGTACGATCACCGCCGCATCCTCACTCGCCTTCATGGGTCCGCTCACCGACGCGCGCGGCCAGCTCGAGGCACTCGTGCATCCTGGTTTCGCCGGCATCGCCGGGGTGGCGCGCCTGCGCCGGATGCCGGTCTACCTCGCAGGCCTGCTGCACCGGGTCGCCCGGCTCGCCGACAACCCCGGCCGTGACCGTTCGTGGCAGACCGAGGTCGAACAGGGCGAGAATCTCTACCTGGACGCCGGAGGAACTCTGCCCCTGACGACCGCGACGCCCGCGCGGCTCGCCGAGGTGCGCTGGATGCTCGAAGAGTTGCGACTCTCCCTCTTCGCTCAGCACCTCGGCGCGGCCGGCCCGGTCTCGGTGCCGCGCATCCGAAAGGCCCTGGCCTGAGCAGGGACAGATCGGGCAGGGCGCCGGTAGCGTTGCCGCCATGCTGTCCGACCTCGCGATTTCGCGCGCTGCGATCCGTCGTCCGCTCGCCGACGTTGCCGCCGACATGGGCATCGGCCCCCACCTTCTCGAACCGTACGGACCGGCGGCGACGAAGATCTCCCTCGATGCGATCGACGAACTGAAGGACCGGCCACGAGCCAAGTACGTCGTCGTCACCGCGATCACACCGACTCCACTCGGGTCGGGCAAGACGACGACCACCGTGGGGCTCGGTCAGGGTTTCAGGCACATCGACAAGCTCGGGATCGTCGCCATCCGGCAGCCATCCATGGGGCCGACATTCGGCATCAAGGGGGGCGCCGCCGGCGGCGGCTACTCCCAGGTGGTGCCGATGGAGGCGCTCAACCTTCACCTGACCGGCGACATGCATGCGGTGACGGCGGCCCACAACCTGCTGTCGGCGATGATCGGCAACCACATCCACAAGGGAAACCGTCTCGGGTTCGACCTGCACGAGATCACCTGGCGACGGGTGCTCGACGTCAACGACCGCGAACTGCGCAACATCGTGACCGGGCTGGGCGGCGCCGACGACGGCAATCCGCGGCAGACCGGTTTCGACATCTCGGCAGCCAGCGAGGTGATGGCGTTGCTGTCGCTGTGCACCTCGTTGCGGGATCTCCGCGAGCGGATGGGACGAATCGTCGTCGGCTCCAACCGTGCCGGCGAGCCGATCACGGCGGAGATGCTCAAAGTGGCCGGCGCCATGACGGTGCTGCTCACCGACGCCATCAAGCCGAACCTGATGCAGACCGCCGAACAGACGCCCGTGCTCGTGCACTGCGGGCCATTCGGCAACATCGCCACCGGAAACTCCTCGGTCGTCGCCGACCTCATCGGCATCCATGCCGGCGACTACCTCATCACCGAGGCGGGCTTCGGGGCCGACATCGGCGCGGAGAAGTTCTTCAACATCAAGTGCCGGGCCTCCGGGCTGACCCCCGACGCTGCCGTCATCGTCGCGACGGTGCGCGACCTGAAGACCCACTCGGGCAAGTACCGGGTCGTCGCCGGCCGGCCGCTGCCCCCCGAGATGCTCGCCGAGAATCCCGACGACGTGCAGGCCGGGGCAGCGAACCTGCGCCAACAGATCGCCAACGTCCGACGACACGGAGTCACGCCGGTCATTGCGGTGAGCGCGTTTCCCACCGACCATGCGAGTGAGCATCGGGCGATCATGGCTGTCGCGGCCGAGGAAGGCGTGCGCGCGACCATCACCCACCACTTCACCGAAGGCGGCAAGGGTGCGGCCGAGCTGGCTGAAGCGGTTGCTGAGGCGTGCGCGGAACCGTCGGGCTACCACCGGCTCTACCCCG
>NZ_JANMSQ010000253.1:0-2930 GCF_031389465.1 Pseudolysinimonas sp. | reverse complement strand
GAGCTGGATCTGCTTCTTGGTGAGCTTCTCGAGATCCGAACGGATGCGCTCGGCCTCGGCGCCGCGGCGGCCGATGACGATACCCGGGCGAGCCGTGTGGATGTCCACGCGGACCCGGTCACGGGTGCGCTCGATCTCGATCTTCGCCACACCGGCGCGGTCGAGGCTCGTCTTCAGCAGCTGACGGATCTTGACGTCTTCCGTCACGTAGTCCGAGTAGCGCTGACCGGGCTTCGTCGAGTCGGCGAACCAGCGCGACACATGGTCGGTTGTGATTCCGAGACGGAAGCCGTAGGGGTTGACCTTCTGGCCCATTACTTGGCCTCTGCCTTCTTGGTCGTGGTCTTCTTGGTGGCGCTACCGGCGCTCGACGCCGAAGGCGTGCGAACGACAGGCGCGAACTCGTCGGGTGTTGCCACCTCGATCGTGATGTGGCTCGTACGCTTGAGGATCTTGAACGCGCGGCCCTGAGCACGGGGCTGGAAACGCTTGAGCGTCGTGCCCTCGTCGACATAGGCCCGCACGATCACGAGGTCCTGCTCGTCGAGGAACGCGTTCGAAGCGTCGGCCTTGACCCGGGCGTTGGCCATCGCGGAGGCGACGAGCTTGTAGACCGGCTCGCTCGCGGACTGCGGGGCGAACTTCAGGATGGCGAGAGCCTCAGCGGCCTGCTTCCCGCGGATGATGTCCACGATGCGGCGGGCCTTCTGCGGCGTGACGCGAATGTGCTTGACGCGTGCGATAGCGATGACCATCAGCGGCGCCGTCCCTTCTTGTCGTCTTTCTCGTGCCCACGGAAAGTGCGGGTGGGCGCGAACTCGCCGAGCTTGTGCCCGACCATGGTCTCCGTCACGAAGACGGGGATGTGCTTGCGACCGTCGTGCACCGCGATGGTGTGCCCGAGCATGGCCGGGATGATCATCGAGCGGCGCGACCAGGTCTTGATCACGTTCTTGCTGTTGGCCTCGTTCTGAACAACCACCTTGCGGAGCAGGTGGTCGTCGACGAACGGACCCTTCTTGAGGCTGCGCGGCATCCTGGCTTATCCCTTGCGCTTCTTGCCGACGTTACGACGGCGAATGATGAGCTTGTCGCTGGGCAGATCGCGCTTGCGCGTGCGACCTTCCTTCTGGCCCCACGGGCTGACGGGGTGACGTCCACCGGACGTCTTGCCCTCGCCACCACCGTGCGGGTGGTCGACCGGGTTCATGGCGACACCACGGACGGTCGGGCGGACGCCCTTCCAGCGCATGCGGCCGGCCTTGCCCCAGTTGATGTTCGACTGCTCGGCGTTGCCGACCTCGCCGATCGTCGCGCGGCAGCGCACGTCGACGTTGCGGATCTCGCCCGAGGGCAGACGCAGCTGGGCGTAAGGACCATCTTTCGCGACGAGTCGAACCGACGAGCCGGCCGAGCGGGCCATCTTGGCGCCACCCCCGGGACGGAGTTCGATCGCGTGGATGACGGTACCCACCGGGATGTTCTTGAGCGGCAGGTTGTTGCCGGGCTTGATGTCAGCGCCCGCACCCGACTCGATGATGTCGCCCTGGTTGAGCTTCGCCGGAGCCAAGATGTAACGCTTCGTGCCGTCGAGGAAGTGCAGCAGCGCGATGCGCGCCGTGCGGTTCGGGTCGTACTCGATGTGCGCGACCTTGGCGTTGACGCCGTCTTTGTCGTTGCGCTTGAAGTCGATGATCCGGTACTGACGCTTGTGCCCACCACCGATGTGGCGGGTCGTGATGCGACCGGCGTTGTTGCGACCACCGGTCTTCGGCAGCGGCTTGAGCAGCGACTTCTCCGGCGTCGATCGGGTGATCTCGGCGAAGTCAGCGACGCTCGAACCGCGGCGACCCGGGGTCGTCGGCTTGTATTTGCGAATGGCCATGGTTGTTCTCCTGTGCCCTAGCCGACAGCCGTGAAGATGTCGATCGAGCCGGACTTGAGGGTGACGATCGCGCGCTTGGTGTCCTTGCGCTTGCCGATGCCGAACCGCGTGCGGCGGTGCTTGCCGGTGCGGTTGAGCGTGTTCACGCTGGCCACCTTCACGCCGAAGATCTTCTCGATCGCGAGCTTGATCTCCGTCTTGTTCGACCGGGGGTCGACGACGAAGGTGTACTTGCCGTCATCGATCAAGCCGTAGCTCTTCTCGCTGACGACCGGCGACAGGATGATGTCGCGCGGGTCTTTGTTGTAGCCGCTCATTCGCCGGCCTCCTTCTCAGACTTGGAGTCGCCCGTCTTCGCCGCGCCGGTCTTGGACTCGACGAAGGTGTCGTAGGCAGCCTTCGTGAAGACGACGTCGTCGGAGACGACCACGTCATAGGCGTTGAGCTGGTCGACGTAGAGCACGTGCAAGTCCTTGAGGTTGCGCACGCTCTTCTCGGCCGCGGCGTCGCCGCGCTCAAGAACGATGAGCACCTTGCGGGTGACGCCGTGGCCACCGTTGAGGCTCGCGAGCAGCTCGACGGCCACCTTGGTCGAGGGAGCGCCACCGTTGGTACCGAAGCCCTCGACGATGTGTAGACGCTCGCCGCGTGCCCGATCGGAGATGACGCCGAGCAGAGCCGCCGCGATCATCTTCTTGGGGGTGCGCTGGCTGTAGTCGCGCGGGACCGGTCCGTGCACGATGCCGCCGCCGCGGTGCTGCGGCATGCGGATCGAGCCCTGACGGGCGCGGCCCGTGCCCTTCTGCTTGAACGGCTTGCTGCCCGAACCGGACACTTCGCCGCGACCCTTGGTCTTGTGCGTTCCCTGGCGGGCGGCAGCGAGCTGCGCGGTCACCACCTGGTGGATCAGCGGCACGTTCGTCTGCACGTCGAAGACGCTCGCGGGAAGGTCGACCGAACCGGCCTTCTTGCCCTTGGCGTCGAGAACATAGAGAGAGGTCATGATGATCAGCCCTTCACCGCGTTGCGGACGAAGACGATGCGG
>NZ_JANMSQ010000227.1:0-8595 GCF_031389465.1 Pseudolysinimonas sp. | reverse complement strand
ACTGCAGCGACGTGCCCGACGACGCGGCGCCGATGATGGCGGTCGGGTCGAACGCCAGGATGCGCGGCGCCTCGGTCTCGTAGGCCTTGTTGTCGGTGTTACCCGAGTCACCAAACTCGACGTTGATGGTCAGACCGGTCGACTCCGCGTAGGCGTTGACTTCGCTGACGCCGTAGCCGACGCCGGCCTCTTCCGGCGGGCCGAGGAAGGCGAGGTTGCCGGTCTGCGGCAGCAACGTTCCGAGCGTCATCGTGTAGTCGTCGATGGCGGTCGGTCCGGCGGGTTCTGCAGCCGGGGCACAACCTGCAAGCACGAGGGCGCCGGTCGCGATGACCGCGATGCCCAGTGTGCTCTTGAGGTTGCGCGACCGGAAGGCGGATGCCTTGGTCGTGATGCTCATGTCACTCCTTGAGTGTTTTCAACAGGAAAGTAGACCGGACAGCGTCCGGCCAGTTGTTGCCACCGTAGCCCGGCAAAAGCCTCGCGACGATTCCGCACTGTTACAGACGTGTAACGCGACGAAAACGTTACTTTCGCGTAACAGTGACAGTCGAGGTCGTCAGCCGACGACCACGGCCTGCCGGGCGTACTTGTTCTCGGCGTTGTAGGCCACGACGACGTACGTGCCGCGCTGCGGATCGCCCTCCGCGTCGAGGTTGGTCGAACCGCTGAGCCCGTCGTAGTCGATGTCGGTCTGGGTGCGCAGCACGTCGACGCATTCCCCGAAGCTCGTGCATTTGATGCCATCGACGGAGGCCGCGCCGAGCAGCCGCGCGATCGAGGCGCCGCCGTCATCCGCGGCAAGAACCGCCGCGAGCGCCGCCAGTACGGTCGCGTCGTATGCCTCGGCGGCGTACCGGAAGTCGGCGACGGCCGGATCTTCCTGCTTGATCTTCGCCTGGAAGGCGGCATCCGTCTCAGCGCCCTCGATCACCCCGTTGACGCCGTTGAGAAGCCCGGCGGGTAGCGCCTGGGAGTAGTCGGCGAGGTTCTGACTGGTGAGCCAGAGTTTCGCACCACCGAACCCGGCGGCGGAGAGCTGGGTGATGAGTGCCTTCGTCTGATCGCCGTTGTCAGGGGTCGAGAGCACCACGGCATCCGGTGCCGCCTCTTTCACCGTCGCGACGGCTTCGGCGAGCGCCTCAGCATTGGCATCGGCCGCGACCTCGACGGCCTCGAGTTCGATCTCGGTGGCCTCCAGGGCGGCTGCGAGGGCCGCGGAGAGCGATGAGCCGAGGTCGTCGTCGCGGAACACGATCGCCACCGACTCGACGTCGCGGTCGGCGAACAGGTCGGCGAGCACGATCGCCTGGTGCGGGTACGACGGGATCGTGCGGAAGAAGATGCCCTCGGTGTCGAGCGCGGTGAGTTGGGGGTAGGTTGCGGCGGGCGAGATGAGTGGGATGTCGGCCTCTGCAGCCGGCTCCAGGAGGCGCTGCGAGAGCACCGACGACGACGGGCCGATGACGACATCCACGCCCTGCGTGACGAGGTCGGCGAACGACTCCTCCACCTTCTGCGTCGAGGCGTCGCCGGAGTCGCGGTTGACGACCACGACGGGCGCGCCGTTCACGCCTCCCGCCGCGTTGATCTCACGGATCGCGGCGTTGACGCCCGCGACTTGAGCCGGGCCGATGAAAGCGACGCCGCCGCTCGACGGGAAGAGCGTGCCGATCTTCAGTTCGCCGTCCCCGGGCGGCGTCGGGGTGGGGGCCGGGGGCGGGGACGGAGTCGGGGCTCCGCCGCAGCCGGCGAGCGCAAGAAGGGCGCCGACGGCGACCGCCGTCACGGCGGCACGTGCGAACGGACGCGGCATCCGGAACTCCTTCTTCGGGGACGCCGCCACCCTACCCACCGGCCGCATCCGCTCTCGGAAGGCGCGTCGCGGAGGGCCGACGGGACGACCCGGGACGAGTCAGAAGCGCGCGTCGAACTCTTCGCAGCTCAGGTTCGGTGGAGCCCAGATGAACCAGGCGTCGGGGCACTCCTTCGACACGTTTCGCAGGCCGTCTTCGGTGAACGCGCGCACGATCTCAGCCGGGTCGGTACCGACGTCCTCCATGTCGAAGTACCACATGTCGGCGGCGGCACAGCCTTCTTCGGGGACGGGGATCTCGGTGAATGCGAGCACAGTGCTCGGCGTCCACGGCGTGTTCGCGCCGCCGTCGCCGATGTCCCAGTAGCCGCGGGTCGTCGTGATGGTCATCGTCGCCGGCACTCCTCCGGTCGGCGGCACCTCCGAACCCAGTGCCGTCGACGTCAACGACTCTTCGGTGTAACTGATAGTCGACCCTGTGGTCGTAACCGTCACCCCCGCGGTCGGGCGGACGTCGCCGTCCCCATTGGCGCTGAACGACTGCGTGACGTCGCAGGTGAATCCGCTCAGTGCGACCCCCATGACGTCGCCGGTCACGACCGCGGCATCCAGCTCGAGGTCGTCGCTGAGCCACGGGTCAATCTTCACGTCGTCCGCGGGCGCCGCGGGGCCGCCGGGGCCGGTGCAGCCGGCGAGCGCGACGACGATCAGGGCAACGACGAGAGTCCGAGACGCAATCATGACCGCCATCCTGCCGTCTCGACAGTCGCGAGCGCGAGGTTTCCTCCACACCCGTTCGAGGAAGCGCCTCGGGCGGCATGCAGAAGGCCCCGCCGTCACCCGGTTGGGGACGGCGGGGCCTTCTGACGGGAAAGTCGTTAGCCGATGACCGCGAGCACGTCGCGAGCCGAGAGCACGAGCAGGTCGTCCCCGCCGAACTTCACCTCGGTGCCGCCGTACTTGGAGTAGATGACCTTGTCGCCGACCTTGACGTCGAGCGGGACGCGGTTGCCGTTGTCGTCGATGCGACCGGGTCCGACCGCGACGACTTCGCCCTCCTGGGGCTTCTCCTTCGCGGTGTCCGGGATCACGAGACCCGACGCGGTGACCTGCTCGGCGTCGACCTGCTTGATGACGATGCGATCCTCGAGCGGCTTGATGGAGACCGACACTGGATGACCTCTTTCTAAAAGACCCTGCTAGCAAAGTTTGGGTTGGCACACTCCGACTGAGAGTGCCAGAGACCACCATAGCGTTTCGTTAGCAGTCGTTCAACGCGAGTGCCAATGTCGGTGAGGGGCGAGAATGGCCGGATGGACGTCGACGATCTGCGCCGGCTGCTCTCTTCCGAGGGGCTGCGGTTGCTCGACGAGGTGGGCGAACTGGATGCGGCCGCCGACGTCGTGCGCACGGTCTCCCGGCTGCGTGCCGCCGGACACGACGGCGGACTCGTCGCGGCGGTGCTGGAGCAAGCTCGCCTCAGGTCCCGGGCGCGAGCGAAGTTCGGCGACTTCGCCGACCGCATGCTGTTCACCCCGACGGGCCTCGAACAGTCGACCCGGCTGCGAGTCGCCGCCCTGCACGCCGGCCGGTTTGCCGACGCGCAGATCGACGTGATCGCCGACCTCGGCTGCGGGATCGGGGCGGATGCGATGGCGCTCGCCGCACTCGACCTCGGAGTGGTCGCCGTCGAGCGCGACGAACTGACCGCAGCGGTCGCGGCCTTCAACCTCGCGCCTTTCCCGTCGGCGCGCGTGGAGCTCGGGAACGCGGAAGACGCCGACCTCGCCGGGGTGGGCGCGGTGTGGCTCGACCCGGCACGTCGTGACGGGACGACGAGGCTCACGGATCCCGGCGACTGGTCGCCGTCGCTCCAGTGGGCGTTCGATCTCGCCCGGCGGCTGCCGACGGGGATCAAGCTCGGCCCGGGCCTTGACCGCGACCTCATTCCCGACGACTTCGAGGCGCAGTGGGTCTCGGTCGATCGGGACGTGGTCGAGCTGGTGCTCTGGTCGGGCACGCTCGCCCGCCCCGGCATCCGTCGTGCCGCTCTGGTCCTCAGCGCGGGCGGTATTGCCGAGCTGTCGGCACCCGCCGACTCCGCCGATGCCGAAACGGGCGACCTGGGAGAGTACCTGGTCGAACCCGACGGTGCCGTCATCCGTGCCCGGCTGATCGGCGACCTCGCGCGCAGCCTCGACGGACGGATGCTCGACCCGACGATCGCCTGGATCACCTCACCCGAGCCCGCGGCGACGCCGTTCGGTCAGTCGTTCCGGGTGCTCGAGCGGTTTCCCCTCGACGTGAAGACCCTGAAACGCGAACTCGGCGCGCGGGGCATCGGCACCCTGGAGATCAAGAAGCGCGGCGTCGACATCGACCCCGCACAGTTTCGGAAGAAGTTGGCGCTCTCCGGGGAGGGGAGCGCGACCCTCGTACTCACCAGGATCGCGGGCTCTCGCACCGCGATCCTGGTCGAGCGGATCTGATCCCGACGGGCCGGTCGGCTCAGTACGGGTAGGTCGAGTACATGCCGCCCATGCTCGCCATCCACACGGCGAAGATGATGACGCCGATGATGTAGAGAACGATGATCGCGGTGAATACATAGCCGAGGATCAGCCCAGCCAGAGCGAGGCCGCGTCCGCCCTCCCCGGTGCGCTTGATCTGGCCGAGCGCGATGTGGCCGCAGATGATGCCGCCCAGTGGGACGACGAAGCCGAGAATGAGCGCGATGATCGCGAGGGTGTTCGTCGGCGGGGCGTAGTACCCGGGAGCCGCGGGCTGGCCATAGGCCGGGTAGGTCGGCTGCGCGGGGGGAGCAGTCGGCGGCGTGGCGGCGTCGGGCGTGGGAACCGGCGGAACCGGAGGCTGAGGATCGGTCATGGCCCTAAGTTTGCACGATCGTGACGGGAAGCGTGGAGTCCGCGCCGAACTCCGCGGAGGGGGCATGTCCCTCCGCGACCAGCCGAGCGCCCAGTGCCGCGATCATCGCCCCGTTGTCGGTACACAGCGCCAGCGGCGGGATGCGCAGGGCCACGCCCGCCTCCGCGGCGCGTTGCGTCGCGAGCTCGCGCACCCGGGCGTTCGCGACGACCCCGCCGCCGAGCAGGAGACGCGGAACCCCGAGGTCGCGACAAGCCGCGATCGCCTTCGCGGTGAGCACGTCGGCGACCGATTCGCGGAACCCTGCCGCGACATCCGCGACGTCCAGGGTTTCGCCCGCCTGCTCGACATGTCGGGCGACCGCGGTCTTGAGCCCAGAGAACGAGAAGTCGTAGCGGTGCTTCTCGAGGTCCTTCGGATGCGTCAGGCCGCGCGGGAACCGGATCGCCAGCGGGTCACCGCTTGCCGCGGCGACGTCGATCCGCGGCCCGCCGGGATAGGGCAGCCCGAGCAGGCGTGCGACCTTGTCGAACGCCTCCCCGGCAGCATCGTCGATCGTCTCGCCGAGCAGCTCGACGTCGCGCGTGAGGTCACGCACGAGCAGCAGCGAGGTGTGCCCGCCCGAGACGAGCAGAGCGATCGTCGGCAGCTCCAGCTCCCCGCCGTCGACCCGTAGCAGGTCGGCACCCACGTGGCCGACGAGGTGGTTGACGCCGTAGAGCGGTAGGTCGAGAGCGATCGCGAGGGCCTTCGCGGCACCGACCCCGACCATGAGCGCCCCGGCGAGACCCGGGCCGGCTGTCACCGCGATCGCGTCGAGGTCGTGCAGCCCGACACCCGCTTCGGTGAGCGCCGCATCGAGCGTCGGGCGCAGCGCCTCGAGGTGGGCGCGCGCGGCGACCTCGGGCACGACGCCGCCGTAGCGGGCGTGCTCGTCCATGCTCGACGCAATGACATTCGCGAGCAACTCGGTGCCGCGCACGATCCCGACACCGGTCTCGTCGCACGAGGTCTCGATCCCGAGCACGAGGGGGCCACTCATGCGAGACTCACCTGCGGATCGGGTACGACGAGGCGCATGATCAGCGCGTCGACTCCGTCGGGCTGGTAGTAGTTCGGTCGCACCGCGATCTCGGCGAACCCGAGCGACACGTAGAGCGCCTGCGCGCCGGGGTTATCGGCGCGCACCTCAAGGAACACCTCGGTCGCCCCACGCCGCCGCGCCTCGTTGAGCAGGGCGAGCATGAGGGTGCGGCCGAGGCCGCGACGGCGGGCGCGTTCGACCACGGCGATCGTCTGGATGTCGGCCTGGCCGCTCCCCTGAGGGGCCTGCAACCCGGCGTAGCCGTCGACGCCGCCATCCTCGGCCTGGGCAACGAGGTAGTAGCCGTGGGCGCCCTCGATTTCGGCCGCCATCATTGCGGGCGACCACGCGTCGCTCACGAACATCGCCGTCTCGATCGCCATGATCGCCTCGAGATCGGCGGGGAGGGCACGGCGCAGCGACCAGCTCATCGCGGAACATCGGGCATCGGGACGGCGGGCATCGTGACATCCGGGGGGCGCAGATAGAGCGGCTCGGCCGGCCCGAGCGGGCGGCCCGCAGTGAGCAGCAGTTCGGCGACGAGACCGAGGGATGCCGCGCTCACCGTCGGCGAGTCGAGCACCAGAACACCGGGGTTTCGGTGGGTGATCGCGTCGAAGCCGTCCCGGAGGCAGAGCTCGGGGCCTTCGAGGCGAACGACACCCGGGTCGTACAACGACCACGCGACCTCGCGGCGCCGGGCGTCCGTGACGACGAGCACCCGTTCCTCGCACCCGAACGCGACCGCATCGTGCGACACCACAGGATGCACGGGCACGCCGACCCCGAACGCGAAGGCGCGCGCGGCAGCGATCCCGACCCGCAACCCGGTGAACGGCCCGGGGCCCATCCCCGCCACCACACCGGCAACCTGTCGCGGCTCGATCCCCGCGTCCGCGAGCGCCGCACGCAACAGCGTGCCGATCGCCTCGGCGTGCCGACGCGTTCCTGCCTCGTCGGCTTCGGCGAGCACCCGCCCTGCGTCGACGACGGCCACGCTCGTCCCCGCAGAGGTATCGATCGCGAGCAGCACGGTCAGAAGCCTATGTCGGGTTTCGACACGCCGCCTTTGTCGGCTACTCAACCAGCGAGGGAAGCATCCAGGTGCCGCCAGCGGGGGCCGTTGCCGGTGACGGTGACGTCGCGGGAGTCGTCGGTGGCATCCCGGGAGATCGCGACGTCGATCCAGGAGTCAGCAACGCCGTCCAGCTTTCCCGCACCCCACTCCACCACGACGATCGCCCCGTCGTAGTCGAGGTCGAGGTCGTCGAGTTCTCGCGCGGTCGCCAGCCGGTAGGCGTCGACATGCACCAGCGGTGTGCCGGAGGCGGTCGGATGCTCGCGCGCGAGGACGAAGGTGGGGCTCGTGACGGCACCGCGGGCTCCGAGTGCGGCGCCGAGGCCGCGCGTCAGAGTGGTCTTACCCGCCCCGAGCGGACCGTCGAGCACGACGAGGTCGCCCGCCTCGAGAAGCACCGCGAGTCGCGCCCCGAGCGCCTCCATCGCATCGGCATCGGGGATGGTGAACCGGGTGGTCATCGCGCGGCAGCGCCGTCGACGAACACTCTCGGCACCCGTGAACCCACGCGGGTGACGATCTCGTAGCCGATCGTGCCCGCGGCGCGGGCCCAGTCGCTCGCGCTCGGCGCACCGGTCGCCGGATCTCCCCACAGCACGACCCGGTCGCCGACCGCGACCGCGTCGTCGCCGACGTCGACGAGGAACTGGTCCATCGCGATGCGCCCGACCTGGCGGTAGGTGGTGCCGTTGATCGCAACGGTGGCCGAGCCCGAGGCGGCGCGCGGTACCCCGTCGGCGTAGCCGAGCGGCACGAGCGCGAGCGTGGTCTCGCGGCTGGTGCGGTCGATGAATCCGTACGACATCCCGGTGCCGGCTGGCACGCGGCGCACGGCCGCGACGGTGCCGGCCAGTTCCATCACCGGACGGAGCCCTAGGGCGGCGGGGTCGGCGTCGTCGCCGTATTCGACCCCGTAGAGCCCGATTCCGAGGCGCACGAGGTCGAGCCGAGTGTCGGGCCGGGTGAGCGCGGCCTGGGTCGAGGCGAGATGCTGCAGTTCGGGGTCGAGGCCCGCGTCCCGTGCGGCGTCGACGAGCTCGACGAACAGTTCGAGCTGGCGGTCGTCATCGGCGGGCGAGCTGTTCGACAGGTGGGAGAAGATGCCGCGCACCCGTAGCTGGCCGCGGCGCTCATGGTCGGCCGCTCGGGCGAACGCGGTGATCGCGTCGGTCGGCGGGAACCCGTTGCGGCTCAGGCCGGTGTCAATCTTGAGCTGCACGGTTGCGCCTGCGGCGGCGGCGCGCTCGAGCTGGTCGATCGTGCTCACGCCGAGGTCGATGTCGTGCTCAACAGCTGCGGTCGCGTCGAGGTCGGGACCATGCAACCACGACAGCACGGGGGTGGTGATCCCTGCCGCGCGCAGCTCCAGCGCCTCAGCGAGGTCGGTGACCCCGAGCCAGTCGACGTTGTGGTCGGCGAGCGCTCGGGCGATGCCGACGGCCCCGTGACCGTAGGCCTGCGCCTTAACGACACCCATCACCTTCGCGGGAGCGACCGTGGCTCGCAGAACGTCGAGGTTGGCCTGCATCGCCCCGAGGTCGATCCGCGCTTCGCGCAGCATCAGGCGATTTCCGTGATGACCTGAGCGATCGCGACGCCCGCATCGTGGGACATGGAGAGATGGATGTGGGTGATCCCGCGCCGCTCGGCGATCGCGGCCGCCGCGCCGGTGAGCCGCATCGACGGGTTGCCTTCGGCATCCGAAACGACTTCCATGTCGTGCCAGGTGAC
>NZ_JANMSQ010000216.1:0-3798 GCF_031389465.1 Pseudolysinimonas sp. | reverse complement strand
CCTGGGCCGCCTCGGCGTCGGTCTCGAGGATCGCCCGGAGGTCGGCGGCCTCTTTGTAGCGCTCCGCCGACGGGGTGACGACATCCGTGAGCGTCATCTCCTTGCCGAGCACGGGCGGTGGGAATGCCTTCGTGAGCTTCTCGCCGACGCTGAACGGCATCCCGAGCACCCTCGCGGAGTCCTTCATCGCCTGCTTGGCCTTGATGGTGCCGTACGTGACGATCTGCGCGACCCGGTCGTCACCGTACTTGTCGGTCACGTAGCGGATGACCTCGCCGCGGCGGCGATCGTCGAAGTCGACATCGACGTCAGGCAACGAGACGCGGTCAGGATTGAGGAATCGTTCGAAGATCAGCCCGTAGCGTTGCGGGTCGAGTTCGGTGATCCCCATCGCGTACGACACGAGCGACCCGGCGGCAGAACCCCGGCCCGGGCCGACCCGGATGCCCTGTGCCTTCGCCCAGGCGATGAAGTCGGCAACGACCAGGAAGTAGCCCGGGAAGCCCATCTGTTTGATGACGCCGACCTCGTAGTCGGCTTGACGCCGGTGCTCGTCGCTGACCCCGCCCGGGAAGCGCACGAGCAGACCGCGCTCGACCTCTTTCTCGAACCACGACCCCTCGGTTTCACCTTCCGGCACCGGGAACCGCGGCATGAGGTCGCGCTTCTCGAACTCGACGTGGGTGCGCTCCGCGATGAGCAGCGTGTTGTCGCACGCCTCCGGGTAGTCGCGGAACAGCTGGCGCATTTCGACGGCCGACTTCAGGTAGTAGTCCTGGCCGTCGAACTTGAAGCGGTTCGGATCGTCCATCGTCGACCCCGACTGAATGCACAGCAGAATCTCCTGCGCGTGGGCGTCAGCGGCGTGGGTGTAGTGCAGGTCGTTGGTCGCGACGAGCGGCAGACTCAGTTCCTTCGCGAGCCGGATGAGGTCGGCCTGCGTGCGGCGCTCGATCTGAAGCCCGTGATCCATGATCTCGACGAAGTAGTTGTCTTTGCCGAAGATGTCGCGGAACTCCGCCGCGGCCGCGACCGCCTCGTCCCACTGCCCGAGTCGTAGCCGGGTCTGCACCTCGCTCGACGGACATCCGGTCGTCGCGATGAGACCCTTCCCGTAGGTGCTCAGCAGGTCGCGATCCATCCGCGGTTGGAAGTAGTAGCCCTCGATCGAGGCGAGCGACGACATCCGGAACAGGTTATGCATGCCTGAAGTCGTCTCGGCGAGCATCGTGATGTGGGTGTAGGCGCCCGACCCGGAGACGTCATCCTGCCCACCATCGCCCCAGCGCACCCGGGTCTTGTCGGTGCGGTGGGTGCCGGGCGTGAGATACGCCTCGGTGCCGATGATCGGCTTCACCCCGACGGCGTTCGCCTGCTTGTAGAAGTCGTAGGCACCGAAGTTGTTTCCGTGGTCGGTGATCGCAATCGCCGGCATCCCCTGTTCGGCGACGGCCTGCATGAGCTCGCCGACTCGCGCGGCGCCATCCAGCATCGAGTACTCGCTGTGGACGTGCAGATGCACGAAGGAATCGGTCACGAACTCTCCGGGGTCGACCCCCAGGATAAGCCTTGTGCTGAGCAGCGCCCGCCCGTTGGCGCGTGTCGAAGAGCGCCCTCAGTCGGCACGCAGAACGTCGAGAGCATGTTGGAGGTCGTCGGGGTACGGGGACTCGAACTGCACGTACTCCCCCGTCGCCGGATGCCTGAAACCGAGCCGGTGGGCGTGCAGCCACTGTCGCGTGAGGCCGACGCGCTCGGTCAGCCCCTTGTCGGCGCCGTAGAGCGTGTCGCCGACACACGGATGGCGTTGGGCCGCGAGGTGCACCCGGATCTGGTGGGTGCGCCCGGTCTCGAGCGTGACCTCGAGGAGACACGCGGCGCGCATCGCCTCGAGCGTCTCGTAGTGGGTGACGGCATGCTTGCCCTCGGCGCGAATGGCGAACTTCCAGTCGTTGGAGGTGTGCCGCCCGATGGGAGCATCAATGGTGCCGGCGAGCGGATCGGGATGGCCCTGCACGACCGCGTGGTAGATCTTGTCGACCTCGCGGTCATGGAACAGCCGCTTGAGCTCGGTGTACGCCGACTCCGACTTCGCCACCACCATGAGGCCGCTCGTGCCGACGTCGAGCCGATGCACGATCCCCGCGCGCTCGCTGGCTCCCGACGTCGAGATGCGGTAGCCGGCGGCGGCGAGTGCGCCGAGCACCGTGGGACCGCTCCACCCGGGCGCAGGGTGCGCGACAATGCCGACCGGCTTGTCGATCACCACGAGGTCATCGTCGTCATGCACGACGCGAAATCCGGGCACGAGCTGCGGAATGACGCGTGGCGCCTCCCTGGGCGCCCACTCGACCTCGAGCCAGCTATCCGCGCGGAGGCGGTCGGACTTGCCGACGAGAATCCCATCGAGGCGCACTCCCCCGGCCTCGAGCACTTCGACCGCGAAGCTGCGGGAAAACCCCAGCAGCTTCGCCAGGCCGGCATCCGCACGCTCGCCCGCGAGCCCTTCGGGAACCGGGAGGCTGCGCTGCTCCATCAGAGAGACTCGGGTTCGTCCTTGCGACGCACGCCGTCAAGACCGACGTTACGCAGCGACAACAGCAGGAACAGCCCCATCGCCGAGACGACAGCGATGTCGGCGACGTTGAAGATCGCCGGGAAGCCCCACACCTGAATGAAGTCGATGACATGACCGACTCCGAACCCGGGCGGCCGCGTCAGGCGATCCGTCACGTTGCCGAACGCGCCACCCAGCACGAGACCGAACATGGTCGCCCAGCCGAGTGAGCGGATGCGCGGAGCAAACCAGATGATGAAGACGATGGCTCCGATCGCAACGATCGAGAGGATCCAGGTGAATCCCGTCGCAAGCGAGAACGCCGCTCCCGGATTCTTGACATAGTGCCATTGCAGGATCTCACCGAGGACCGGAACGGTCTCGTTGAGTTCCAGATTGGTCGTGACCAGGAATTTCGATCCTTGGTCAAGCCCGTACGCCACGAGGGCGACGGCGGCGAGTAGCCCGAGCGCGCGGGGACTCACCCGCCGCTTCTGCGGTGCGGCGTCCTGCGCAGTCGGGTCAGTTGCCCGTACCAAAACCCGTGTACTCGGTGGGCTGCGGGGCTCCGTAGGCCGGTGCGGCGGCGTAGTCGGACTGCTGCTGCTGGCCGTAGCCGGTCGGCGCGGCGTACTGCTGCGGAGCGGCCGCGACGGCAGCCTGCGCGGGCGCCGCACTCAGTGCATTCGAGGTCTCAAGCTCGCGGAGCTGGCCCTCGATGTACCCGCGCAGCTTGGTGCGGTACTCGCGCTCGAACTGGCGCAGCTCTTCGACCTGGCGCTCCAGCTCGTTCTTCTCCTGCTGGAGGGCTCCGAGCTGGTTGCGGGCACCCTGCTCGGCATCCGAAACGACGCGCGCCGCAGCGGCGTGCCCCTCGGCGATCAGCGCGTCACGCTTCTCCATGCCTTCGCGCACATGCTCCTCGTGGAGGCGGCGGGCGAGCTGGAGGAGGTTGTTGGTGTTGCCCGGGTCCATCGCGTTCGGGTCGAAACCAGACGGCGCGAAGGCGGCCTGCTCGGGCATCGGTGCCTGCGGCGGGGCCATCTGCTGCGGGGCCATCTGCTGCGCCCCACTGCGCTGCAGCTCGGCGAGACGGGATTCACCGGCGACGAGACGCTGACGTAGCTCCTCGTTCTCCTGGTTCAGGCGGCGCAGCTCGACGACCACCTCGTCGAGGAAGTCGTCGACCTCGTCCTGGTCGTAGCCCTCGCGGAATTTCGTCGGGTTGAACCGCTTGTTGA
>NZ_JANMSQ010000214.1:0-6841 GCF_031389465.1 Pseudolysinimonas sp. | reverse complement strand
CGGGGTCGTCGCTGAGCTTCACGAGGATGCGGCGCAGGACTTCCAGCATCGATCCGATGAGGATCCAGAGCTCGGATGCCGGGGCGCCGATCGCGAGCGGCGCGGTCAGCGCGGGGAGGCTGGCGGTCGGCGGCTCGGCCGGGTCGGCGGCGGCACGTCGCACGGTGCGTCGCACGTCGTGCGCGGCCCGCTGCAGTTGTTCGGCGATCGCTCGCACGGCTGGCTCGGCGGAGAGTCCGTCGTCGTACCGGTCGTAGAACGCGCGCGTCATCCCGATCACCTGGGTCACGATCGGACTGAACCGGCGGAGGGTGACCTCCAGCTGTTCGAGTTCGTCGCGCCGGCGCCGTCCGCGGGGGTTGAGGGTGAGCGACTCAGCCGCCGTGGTCAACGCGGCGTCTGCGGTAAGTACCATCGGCCGCATCAGCCTCGCATTGATCATCAGCTCTTCGAGCTGAGCGGGGCTCTGTGGCACTGCCAAGGCTTCGGCCAGTCGGTCGAGTGACGCCGCGACTTCGCCCCCGAGCGCGTCGACGGCCCGGTGCGCCGGCGCAAGGGCGACCGGTGGCACGAGCGCGAGGTTCACGACGAATCCGATGGCGGCGCCGATCATCGTCTCCAACACCCGGTCGACCGCGTAGCCGGGAGTCGCCGCCCCCAGCCCGAGCACCAGAAGGGCACTGATCGCGACCTGGTTCGACGTGCCGGTCGTCATCTTGAGCGTCCACGCGATGAGCAGTGCGGCCGCAATCGCCACCAGAATGACCCACGTCGTCTGCCCGAACGCGAGGGCCAGGGCGGATGCCACAACGACACCCGCGACGACGCCGACGGTGCGTTCGATCGCCTTCGACACCGACTGGTTGAGGCTCGGCTGCACCACGAGCAGCGCCGCGATCGCCGCAAAGACGGGAAGATGCGCGGGGAACAACGCCCCCGCAATCACCCACGCGAGGATGGTGGCGATCGCCGACTTCGCCACCTGTAACCACGGCTGCCGCCGAGACCCCCGAAACGCCGCCAAAAGCTTCACGCCTCGACGCTAGCCCCGCGGGTTGAGTGCCCGCCGCAGGCGGGTGTATCGAAACCCACCGTTCGAGTTACTCGGGGGCGTTTTCGATACACCGCGCTGCGCGCGGCACTCAACCCGCGGGTTAGGCGAACGCCTCGATCGGAGGACACGCACACACCAGGTTGCGGTCGCCATACGCTTGGTCGATTCGCCGAACGGGCGGCCAGTACTTCGCGTGGATCTGCCCGGGGGCGGGGTACACGGCGAGCTCTCTCGGGTACGGATGACCCCACTCCCCCACCACGACACTCTCGGCGGTGTGCGGAGCGTTCACCAAAGGGTTGTCGTCGGCGGGCCAGGAGCCTGCGGCGACGGCATCCGCTTCGGCTTTGATGGCGATCATCGCGTCGATGAACCGATCGATCTCGGCGAGGTCTTCGCTTTCGGTCGGTTCGACCATGAGGGTGCCGGCGACGGGGAACGACATGGTCGGGGCATGGAACCCGTGGTCGATGAGCCGTTTCGCGACGTCGTCGACGGTCACCCCGGTGGCTTCGCGGAGCGGGCGCAGGTCGAGGATGCACTCGTGCGCGACGAGCCCCTTCTCGCCGTCGTAGAGCACCGGGTAGTGCTCGCGCAGCCGCGTGGCGACATAGTTGGCGGCGAGCACAGCGGCGCCGGTGGCGCGGGTGAGCCCGTCGGGTCCCATCATGCGCACGTACGCCCACGAGATCGGCAGGATGCTCGGGCTGCCGTACGGTGCCGCCGAGATCGGATTGCTCTCCCAGGATCTCGATACACCGCCTTCGGCGGCACTCGATCCGCGGAATCCCGGCAAGAAGGGGGCGAGGTGAGCTTTCGCCGCGACGGGTCCGACGCCCGGGCCGCCTCCGCCGTGCGGGATGCAGAAGGTCTTGTGCAGGTTGAGGTGCGAGACATCCCCGCCGATGTCGCCGAACCGCGCATAGCCGAGCAGCGCGTTGAGGTTGGCTCCGTCGATGTACACCTGCCCGCCGGCGTCATGCACGGCGTGACTGATTCCAAGGATCTCGTGCTCGTAGACGCCGTGAGTCGACGGATAGGTGACCATCAGGGCCGCGAGTTCCTGGGAATGGAGCTCGATCTTCGTCCGAAGGTCGGCGACGTCGACGTTGCCTTCGGCATCGCAGGCGACAACGACGACCTTCATCCCGGCGAGTACGGCGGATGCCGCGTTGGTGCCGTGCGCGCTCGACGGGATGAGGCACACGGTGCGGCCGTCATCCCCGTTGGCCCGGTGGTAGCCGCGGATCGCGAGGAGCCCCGCGAGTTCACCCTGCGATCCCGCGTTCGGTTGCAGCGAGACCGCGTCGTAGCCGGTGAGCTCGGCGAGCCAGCCCTCGAGCTGCGCGATCAGGTCGCGGTACCCCTCAGTGTCGACGTCGGGAGCGAAAGGATGGATGTCGGCGAACTCCGGCCAGGTGACGGCAGCCATCTCGGTCGCGGCATTGAGTTTCATCGTGCAGGAGCCGAGGGGGATCATGCCGCGGTCGAGCGCGTAGTCCTTGTCGGCGAGGTGCTTGAGATACCGCATCATCGTCGTCTCGGACCGGTGGGCCGAGAACACCGGATGCTCGAGGTAGCGCGACTGCCGAACCAGAGTCGCCGGAACGCCCACGGCGACCGGCTTGAAGCCGAGCGTCGCGTCGATGCCGAAGGCACCGAGCACAGTCTCGACGTCGTGCGCGGTCGTCGTCTCGTCGAGCGAGACGGAGACGTGGGTGTCGTCGACGAGCCGCAACAGGTAGCCGCGCTCTGCTGCTTCGGCGACGACCGCTGCGGCATCCGGCGTCTGCACGAGCAGGGTGTCGAAGTAGTCGGCGTGCACGACGGCGTCGCCGAGGGCATCCGCCATCAGCCGAGCCAGCCGATTCACCTGGTGGGCGATCTGCTTGAGCCCCGATGCGCCGTGGTAGACAGCGTACATCGACGCCATGACGGCGAGCAGCACTTGCGCTGTGCAGATGTTGCTCGTCGCCTTCTCGCGACGGATGTGCTGCTCCCTCGTCTGCAGGGAGAGGCGGTAGGCGGGGTGGCCGTCGGCATCCACTGAGACTCCGACGAGGCGACCCGGCATCTGGCGCTCGATACCCGCGCGCACCGCGAGGTACCCGGCGTGCGGTCCCCCGAAGCCCATCGGCACGCCGAAGCGCTGGCTGGTGCCGACCGCGATGTCGGCGCCGAGCTCTCCCGGCGAGGTGAGCAGGGTGAGGGCGAGCAGGTCGGCCGCCATGACGACGAGGCCGCCGGTGCCGTGCACGGCCTCGACGACGGCGCGCGGGTCCCAGACTCGGCCCGAAGCACCGGGGTACTGGATGAAGGCGCCGAAGGCTTCGGGGAGGGGTCTCGATACACCGCCTTCGGCGGCACTCGACCCGCTGAGATCGGTGACCTGTAGCTCGATGCCCAGCGGCTCGGCGCGGTGCGCGAGCAGCCGCAGCGTCTGCGGCAGGGCGTCGGCATCCACCAGGAAGACGTTCGACGTCGAACCCGACGCGCGGCGGGCGAGCAACATCCCCTCGACCACGGCGGTGCCCTCGTCGAGCATCGACGCGTTCGCCGTCGCCAGGCCGGTGAGGTCGGCGATCATCGTCTGGAAGTTGATGAGCGCTTCGAGGCGCCCCTGCGAGATTTCCGGCTGATACGGCGTGTAGGCGGTGTACCAGCTCGGGTTCTCGAGCACGTTCCGTTGGATGACGGCGGGCGTGATGGTGCCGTGGTAACCGATCCCGATCATGCTGTGCCGCACCCGGTTGCGGCTGGCGAGCACCCGCAGGTCGGCGAGCGCGTCGCGCTCCGACCGCGCTTCGGGGAGGGAGAGCGCGGCCGCAGCCCGGATGCCGGACGGCACCGCGGCATCCATCAGGTCGTCGACGGTGGAGTAGCCGACCGCCTGCAGCATGATCTGCTGCGACGCGGCGTCCGTGCCGATGTGCCGGTCGGCGAAGGTGGTCATCCCTGCGTCAGCTCCTCGTATTCGGCTGCCGAGAGCAGCTCGGGCAGCTCGGTGAACCGCACCTTGATGAGCCACGCGGCACCGGTCGGGTCGGCATTGACAAGTGACGGGTCGGCCACGACGGCATCGTTGCGCTCGACCACCTCGCCATCGACCGGGGCGAACAGCTCGCCGACCGACTTCGTCGACTCGATCTCGCCGACGACCCGGCCCGCCGCAACGCTCGCACCCACCGCCGGCAGATCGACGTAGACGACGTCGCCGAGCTTGTCGGCGGCGTAGCTGGTGATTCCCACCGTCGCGACATCTCCGTCGACGGCGACCCACTCGTGGTCTTTCGTGTAGCGCACTTCGGTCATGAGACTGCCTTTCGCGAATAGAAGGGAAGCGAAACGACACGGGCGGGGATCGCCGTGCCGCGGACATCCAAGGAAAGTTCCGTACCGATCGCGGCCGCGTCGGGGTCGACGTAAGCCATCGCAATCGGGATGCCGAGGGTCGGCGACAGCGCACCTGACGTCACCTCTCCGATCACCCCTCCGTCGCGGAGCACCGGGTACTCGGCCCGTCCCGCGCGCTTGCCTTCGGCGGTCAGGCCGACGAGCACCCGAGCGCCCACAGGCGGCCCGGCTTCGACTGCGGCGCGCCCGACGAAGTCGCCAGGCTTGCCGAGAGCAACGACCCGGCCGATGCCGGCCTGCACCGGGAAGGTTTCACGGGAGAGTTCGTGCCCGTAGAGAGGCATCCCCGCTTCGAGGCGCAGCGTGTCGCGCGCGGCAAGCCCGCACGCGACGGCGCCCGCGGCCACCAGGTCGTTCCACAATGCGGGCGCCGCCGCAACGTCGAGGTAGAGCTCGAAACCGTCTTCGCCGGTGTAACCGGTGCGCGCGACGAGCACGTTCGCGTCGCCGTAGCTCCCCTGGGCGATGCCATAGTAGGGCACCGATTGCAGGTCAACCCCGGAGAGACTTTCGAGCCGACCGAGCACCGCCAACGCCTCGGGTCCCTGAATCGCAATCAGGGCGCAGTTGGCGGTTTCATCGTCGACGATCGCATCGAACGACGCGCGTCGTTCGGCGAGCGCCATAGCGACGACCTCGTGGTTGGCGGCATTCGCCACGACCCAGAAGTGCTGGTCGTCGAGACGGTAGACGACGAGGTCATCGAGGATGCCGCCATTCTCCGCGAGGAGGAGCGAGTACTTCGCGCGGCCGGGCGCGATCACGGATGCCTGGCCGGCGAGCGCGAAGTCGAGGAACGCCGCCGCGTGCGTACCGCCGACGAGGAACTCGGCCATGTGGCTCAGGTCGAAGAGCCCCGCGGCGGTGCGAACGGTCTCGTGCTCGGCGAGGTCGGAGCCATAGCGCACCGGCATCTTCCAACCCGCGAAGTCGGTGAACGCAGCACCCGCGGCGACGTGGACGGCGTCGAGCGGTGAGAGGCGGGCTTCTGACGGGTGCAGTGGCTGATCGGTCACGGAGTTCTCCATCGATACGAGTGGTGAGAACTCCCCCTCTGTCGTGGTGCCTGAGAGTTTCACCCGCGAACGGGCTTTCACCTACGGCGGCTCCCACAGTGCGGGGGTCTCGATACACCGCGCTATGCGCGGCACTCGACCCGCCCCCGCGCTCCGCGTGGGGGCGCTTTCCAGAGCGGCCTAAGCGATGCGGTACGTGTACCTGAGAGATTGGCGGGGAGGCTTGCTCCTTCGGTGCCCGCCGAGGTGCGACGGACTCTCCCGCATCGCGTGCGGCCCGATCTTCAATTGTGCGGTCAGCCTAGTACCCGACCTCGCCCCGGGGTACCCTGACCGGCAACGACCCGCTGGGAGGGACCGTGTCGGACCTGATGCACCGGGTTGCCACGCGGGCGCGCTCGAACCCGGTCGTGCTGGTCGCCCTGGTGGTGTTGTTCCTCGCGTTCGAGGAGGTCGACCGGGTCGCCGGCCAGTTCCCCGGAACGCAGAGCAACACCCTGTCGATTCTCGGAATGACCGGCCCGCTCGCGTTGGCCCGCATCGGCGGATGGGAGGGCTGGGCTGCGACCGCGGGAGCCGACCCCATCATCCCGGCGAGTCCGTGGGCGGCGATCGTGCTCTACCTCGCGCTCGACCTCGCATTCATCGGTCTCTACAGTCACCTAATCTCGCGGGGCATCGCCCGGTGGATGTCGCCGGTGACGACTGCCTCCGACCAGCCGATCACCGAACTCACCGACGACGAGCGGGCCCGACGCCTGGCCCGCTGGCGCGCCATCGTCGCCTGGCTGATCCTGCTCGCCGCCGATCTCACCGAAGACGTCCTCCTCGCGATCGCCGCCGCGGTGCTGGCCGCGCACGAGCCCTTCCCGCTCGCCCTGCAGTGGGCGATCGCTGCGGCTTCGACGGTCAAGTTCGCCGCGATCGGGCTGCTTCTCCTGTCATTCCTGCTGTTGCCACAGTTCCGAGGCGATGTGCGCGCGATGCTGCGCCGCGGGTGGCAGGCGGTGTACGCGCAGCGGCTCTCGGTCGTTGTGGTGGTCGTGCTTGCGGCCCTCTCCCTGCTGCCGCCGTGGCACGAACTCTTGGAGCAGTTGCCCGACGTCGAGCGTGCCTGGGCCGACAGCGCGCGGGGCTGGGGTCACTTCGCGGCTGCGGTGGTCGCCATCCTCGCGCTCGCCGTCGCATCGTTCTTGCTCGGCCGCAAGCGCGCCCAGCTCTACTGGGAGACCCACGTGCGCGGGCGTAGCGGGGCGGGCGAAGCGCGGATCTACGGTGCGACGACCCCCGAGACGGCGCGCGCGGCCTGGCCGGGTCGGCGATACGTGCTGTGGGCGTTGCCCTTCCTGATCGTGCT
>NZ_JANMSQ010000195.1:0-5814 GCF_031389465.1 Pseudolysinimonas sp. | reverse complement strand
GAACGGGTCGCTTGCCGCCGGAGTGACGGGCGGGGGTGTCGGGGGCGGGGGTGTCGGGGGTGGGGGTGCGACGACCTGAGCCTCTTCGGCTCGACGCCGGAGTTCGCTCTCGAGCCGCTCGATTGCTTCGAGAGTCGGGCTGAGTGACGTCTCGATCGTCGGGGTCGGGATGCTCGGTACTTCGCTCGATACTTCGCTCGATACTTCGCTCGGCGCCTCTTCCGCTGGGGTCGGGGTGGGCTCCTCGACCTGTCGCGGAGGCGTGATCGGGTCGACCACCGGCGGGATGATCGAGATGGGGGAGGTGTACGCCGCAACCTCGGCTGCCATAGCCGCCGCGAGCGCGTCATCGTCGAAGTCGGGGCCTTCGGCGTCGGAACCCGGCGACGTGTAGGTCGACCGGCGCACCCCGGAGGGCACGTACGGCTCGGGGTCGTCCCCCGGTCCGCCATTGCCCGGTGGTACGTCAGTCATGCTCAGATTCTAGGCGGGAGGGGTCACGCAAGGGGTGCGACGAGCCGAAACCAAAACGGCAAGCCCGATGAGCACCAGGCCGAAACCGATCCAGCCGACCGCCGAGAGTCGCTCCCCCACGACGAGCACAGCGAGCACGGTGGCGAAAACCGGCTCGAGCAGCGTGATCGTCGTCGCTGTCGAGCTGCGCACCGATCGCAGACCGATTCCGAACAGCAGGTAGGCGACGAACATGGGGCCGAACACGAGATAACCGACGAGTCCGACCGACGTCCACGACTGCGCGAGCGGCCCGCCGACGACGGCGAGCACGACAAGCAAAGGCAGCGCTCCCAGCCCGAACATCCCGCCCATGACGCCGCGGGAGGGGTGTCCGGCGCGGATCGCGCGCGAGGACGCATACGTGTAGAGCGCATAGGCGAAGCCAGCAAGCAGACCGATCCCGACCCCCAGAGCGGCGAGCGCGGGTGACGCGCCGGCATCCCCGCCTTCCTGGCGGCCCAGGGCGAGCAGGGTGATTCCGAGCACGGCGAGCGCAGTTGACACGAGCCAACGCGTCGACAGCGGTTGGCGCTCGACGATCCACTCGATGAGTGCGGCGAAGACCGGTCCCGAGCCGAGCGCGACGACATTGCCGACCGCGACCCCGACGAGGTTCATCCCCGTGTAGAACGCGAGCGGGTAAACGACCACACCGACCGCCCCGATGGCCACCCAGTGTCGACCGACGGGGTCGCGCAACACCCCCCGTGACAGGCGTGGCGCCGTGACGAACAGCAGCACTCCGCCGAGCCCCATCGTGGCCGCGCCGATTGCGAGGGGGCTGACGTCGTCGGGGAACAGCGTTGCCGCCGTGCCGGTCGTGCCCCACAGCAGACAGGCGAGCACCAGCGCGACAACCCCTGAAAAGCGCGCGCCCGTCACCCCACGACGATAGCGGCGTGAGGGATCCGCCCGGATCGGCGCTCACGCCGTGAGGATTGCGTGAGGATCCTCCCACCGCGCGCGGTTCGGTCGTTGACTCGATCGTCACCACCCATCTCATCGAGGGAGAACGCATCGTGCTCGACGTCGTGTTCATCGCCGGCATCCTCGCGCTCGTCGCGCTGGTCGCCGCCGTCGGAAAGGGGGCCGAGCGACTGTGATGGTTTTCGAGATCATCGCCGCGGTGCTCGCCCTCGCTGCCGTGGCCTATCTGGTCGCCGCCCTGTTGAAGCCGGAGAAGTTCTGACATGGAGTGGCTCTTCTTCGCGGCACAACTCGCGACCCTGCTGATCGCCCTCGCGGTCGTACACCGCCCGCTCGGCGACTACATCGCCCATACCTACACCTCGCCGAAGCACCTGCGAGTCGAACGTGGCTTCTACCGCATGATCGGCGTCGACGGTTCCTCCGAGCAGAGTTGGCCCGCCTACCTGCGGTCAGTGCTCGTCTTCTCGCTCCTCGGTATCCTCACGGTCTACGCGCTTCAGCGGCTGCAGGAGATCCTGCCCTACTCGCTCGGGTTCCCGGGGGCGAGCGAGCACCTCGCGTTCAACACCGCGATCTCGTTCGTGACCAATACGAACTGGCAGTCGTACTCCCCTGATCTGACCTTCGGCTACACCGTGCAGCTCGTCGGGTTGGCCGTGCAGAACTTTCTCTCCGCGGCAGTCGGCATCGCCGTCGCGGTCGCACTCATTCGGGGTCTCGCTGCGCGCAAGTCCGGCACGATCGGCAACTTCTGGGTCGATCTGACCCGGGGCATCGTGCGCATCCTGCTGCCACTCTCGGTTGTCGCAGCTGTGCTGCTGCTCGCCGGTGGTGTCGTGCAGAATCTCGCGGGATTCCAGGAGGTCACGACTCTCGCGGGCGGAACCCAGAACCTTCCCGGCGGTCCGGTGGCGAGCCAGGAGGCGATCAAGCTCCTCGGCACGAACGGCGGCGGCTTCTTCAACGCCAACTCGGCGCACCCGTTCGAGAACCCCACCGCCTGGACGAGCCTGCTCCAGATCTTCCTGTTCCTGGTCCTGCCGTTCTCGCTGCCCGCCGCCTTCGGCCGCATGGTCGGCGATCTGCGCCAGGGCTACGCCGTGGTCGCAACGATGGGAGTGCTGTTCATCGCCTCCGTCGTCACGATGACCGCCTTCGAGCTGCAAGGAGCCGGCACGGCTCCCGAGCTGGCGGGCGGTGCGATGGAAGGCAAGGAGGTGCGATTCGGCATCCCCGGGTCGACCCTCTACGCGGCCTCGACGACACTCACCTCCACCGGCTCGGTCAACTCGATGCATGACAGCTACACGGCGGGCGGCGGCGGCACGGCTCTCGTGAACATGATGCTCGGCGAGACCGCCCCTGGCGGCGTCGGTTCAGGCCTCTACGGGATGCTCGTGCTCGCGATCATCGCGGTGTTCGTCGCCGGCCTGATGGTCGGACGCACCCCCGAGTACCTCGGCAAGAAGATCGGGCCGCGCGAGATCAAGCTGGTGAGCCTGTACATCCTCGCCACCCCGGTTCTCGTACTGCTCGGGACGGCCCTGTCGTTCGCGATCCCCGCCGTGCGGGCGGATGTCGAGGGCACCTCGATCTGGAACCCCGGACTACACGGATTCAGCGAAGTGCTTTACGCCTTCACCTCGGCGGCGAACAACAACGGTTCGGCGTTCGCCGGGCTCACCGCGAACACCCCGTGGTTCAACACCGCACTCGGCGTCGCAATGCTGCTCGGCCGTTTCCTGCCGATCGTTTTCGTGCTCGCCCTCGCCGGCTCGTTCGCTGCCCAGGACAAATTGCCGGTCACCGCCGGCACCCTGCCGACGCATCGACCGCAGTTCGTGGGACTCCACCTGGGTGCCGTGTTGATCGTTTCCGCTCTCACCTACTTTCCGGTGCTCGCACTCGGGCCACTCGCAGAAGGACTGTCATGACCACCCTCACCCCGTCGAAGCAGGCCGCCGCCTTCTCGGCGCGGCAGCTGCTCGTCGCGCTTCCCGGTGCCCTGCGCAAGCTCGACCCGCGGCAGATGTGGCGCAACCCCGTCATGCTGCTCGTCGAGGTAGGAGCGGTGCTCACCACGGCGATCGCGATCGCCGAACCCCTTGTCGGCCGCTCCAGCAACCTTGCCCCGAGTTTCACGGCCGGCATCGCGATCTGGCTCTGGATCACCGTGATCTGCGCGAACCTCGCGGAGTCGGTGGCCGAGGGCCGCGGTAAGGCTCAGGCGGCGACGTTGCGGGCCACCCGCACGAGCACCCCGGCGCACAGCCTCGGCGGCTACGTCGAGGGCACCGACGGCTCCACTGCGACGGCCACCGAGATCTCTTCGGCCGACCTGAAGCTCGGGGATGTCGTCGTGGTCAGCGCCGGCGAGGTCATTCCGGGCGACGGCGACATCGTCTGGGGGATCGCGTCGGTCGACGAGTCGGCCATCACCGGCGAGTCGGCCCCCGTCGTACGCGAGCACGGTGGCGACCGAAGTGCGGTCACCGGAGGCACCCGGGTGCTCTCCGACCGCATCGTCGTGAAGATCACGTCGAAGCCTGGCGAGACCTTCGTTGACCGGATGATCCGGCTCGTCGAGGGGGCGGCGCGGCAGAAGACACCCAACGAGATCGCGCTCAGCATCCTGCTGTCGAGTCTCACGATCGTCTTCTTGGTGGTCGTGCTGACCCTCAACCCGATGTCGTCGTACGCCGGCGAGCCCACGAGCATCCCGGTGCTCGTCGCGCTGCTGGTCTGCCTCATCCCGACGACGATCGGCGCCCTGCTTTCGGCGATCGGGATCGCCGGAATGGACCGCCTCGTGCAGCGCAATGTGCTCGCGATGTCCGGGCGCGCCGTCGAGGCCGCGGGCGACGTCAACACCCTGTTGCTGGACAAGACCGGCACCATCACCTACGGCAACCGTCAGGCGAGCGACTTCATCCCGCTCGGCGACACGACTGAGGCCCAACTCGCGGACGCGGCACGCACCTCCTCGCTCGGTGACCCCACACCCGAGGGCGCCTCGGTTGTCACTTTGGCGGGCGGCTCGGTCGAGCTGCCCGCGGGAGCCGTTGTCGTGCCGTTCACCGCACAGACCCGGATGAGCGGCCTTGACCTCGCGGACGGCAGCGCCATCCGTAAGGGCGCGGGCTCGATGATCGCCGAGTGGGTCGGCAAGGTGCCCGCCTCGGTGCAGACGGACCTCGACGCCGTCGTGACCCGGATCTCCGAGTCGGGCGGCACACCCCTCGTGGTCGCCGTCAAAGAGAAGGGTGCAGCCGCGGGTCGGGTGCTCGGGGTCATCCATCTCAAGGACGTCGTCAAGACCGGGCTGCCCGCGCGATTCGCGGAACTGCGCGCGATGGGCATCCGCACCGTCATGATCACGGGCGACAACCCGCTCACAGCGAAGGCAATCGCCGCCGAAGCCGGCGTCGACGACTTTCTCGCCGAGGCGACGCCCGAAGACAAGATGGATCTCATCAAGCGAGAGCAGGCTGGCGGCCGGCTGGTGGCGATGACGGGTGATGGCACGAACGACGCCCCCGCGCTCGCCCAGGCCGACGTCGGCGTGGCGATGAACACGGGTACCGCGGCCGCAAAAGAGGCCGGCAACATGGTCGACCTCGACTCCGACCCGACGAAGCTCATCGACATCGTGCGCATCGGCAAGCAGTTGCTCATCACGCGCGGCTCGCTGACGACGTTTTCGATCGCCAACGACTTGGCGAAGTATTTCGCGATCATCCCGGCAATGTTCGTCACGTCGTTCCCCGGACTTGCGGCGCTCAACGTCATGCAGCTGCACTCCCCTGGGTCGGCCATCCTCAGCGCGATCATCTTCAACGCGCTGGTGATCGTCGCCCTCATCCCGTTGGCCCTGCGTGGCGTGAAGTACCGCGCCGTCTCGGCGTCGAAGATCCTCAGTCGCAACCTGCTGGTCTACGGCCTCGGCGGGATCATTGCGCCCTTCATCGGTATCAAGCTCATCGACCTCGTCGTGAGCCTCATCCCGGGCTTCTAGAGCCCGACCAAGGAGACCAGAGAAAATGGCTCGCACCACCGCCCCGTTCCGGGGCCCCTGGACGGCACAGACCTGGACCGCGCTCCGCGCGCTCCTGATCTTCACCGTCGTGCTCGGGCTCGGCTACCCGCTCGTCGTTCTCGGCGTCGGACAGCTGCTTCTGCCCGCGCAGGCAAACGGCTCCCTCGTGCGCGTCGATGACCAGGTCGTCGGCTCGTCGCTCATCGGTCAGTCGTTCAGCGACGCCGACGGCAACCCGCTTGCCGAGTGGTTCCAGCCCCGACCGTCTGCGGCCGGTGCGGGCTACGACAGCGGGGCCTCGAGCGGATCGAACTACGGGCCCGAGAACGCCG
>NZ_JANMSQ010000161.1:0-3790 GCF_031389465.1 Pseudolysinimonas sp. | reverse complement strand
TACTACACGGCCAACGTCGAGTTCTTCGCCGAGGTCGGCTCCCCCGGAGGGGCGGCCAAAGTCGGCGTCCTGCCGGGAGATCACGCGGTCATCGCCGCGTTGCCCCCGCAGGCGCACTGAGCCCGTGCCGCTCGCGGCCGCGCTCAGTCATCGCGGCAGGGCTCAGTCTCGCGGCCCAAACGGTCGCCACACGACGACCGACGTCGGCTTCTTGGTGCGCGTGCCCGCCCGCAGCGGAATGACGTCACCTTCCGAGCCGGCCGCGAAAACCCGGCGGCCCGGACGGTTCAGCAGCTCATCGGCGAGCGCGCGCTCGAGTTCGCGCACGCGACCGGTCAACGCCGCCACGTGGTTCTCCAACTCGAGGATGCGGCGGATGCCTTCGAGGTTGAGGCCCTCCGCCGAGAGCCGGGCAATCTCGCGCAGTTGCACGACATCCCGCATCGAGTAGCGGCGGGACTGCCCGGCGGTGCGCCGCGGGCTGACCAGCCCGAGCTTGTCGTACTGGCGCAGCGTCTGCGGGTGCATCGCGCTGAGTTCGGCGGCGACCGCGATCGCGAACAGCGGGCTGTTCTCGTCGAGTGAGCTCAAGCCGTCACCTCCCCGCGCGGGCTCGGGCGAGCAGTTCGTCCCGCGGGTTCTCTGGCATCGCCTTCGCGAGCTCGGCCAGCGCGGCGGCAGCCGTAGGCGACAGGTTGCTCGGAACCGCCACGACGACTTCGGCGAGCAAGTCGCCCGTACCCTTCGGAGTGGTGACCCCGCGGCCCTTCACGCGCAACACGCGGCCGGAGGGCGTGCCCGCCGCAACCTTGAGTCGCACCGCGTCTCCTTCGAGCGTCGGAACCTCGATCGTCGCGCCGAGCGCGGCCTCGGCGAAGGTCACCGGCACGTCGACGCGGAGATTGAGGCCCTCACGTTCGAAGACCGGATGGGGCCTAACCGACACCGTGATGACGAGGTCGCCCGCCTCCCCGCCGTCGGGGCTCGGCTGACCCTTGCCCTTGAGTCGGATCTTCTGCCCGTCAGCGACGCCGGCCGGGATCTTCACCTTGACCTCACGGCCGTCCTGCATCTTCAGGCCGACGGTGTCGCCGCGGATTGCGGTGAGAAAGTCGAGCGTCGTGTTGGCGGTGATGTCGCCGCCCTTGCTCGGTCCGCCGAACCCCCCGAAACCGCCCGAGGGCTGCCCGAACCGACCGCTGCTTCCGCCGAACAGACCGCCGAGGATGTCGTCGAAGTCGCTCTGGTTGCGCTGCGCGCCCCGGCCGAAGCCGCGGAAGATGTCGTCGAAGCCCTGGGCTCCTCCGCCACTCGAGGTGAACCGCGCACCCGAACCCATCGCCCGCATCTGGTCGTACTCGGCGCGCAGCTCGGCATCCGAGAGCACCGAGTACGCCTCGCTGATCTCCTTGAAGCGGGCCTCGGCCTGCGCGTCCCCGGCGTTGGAGTCGGGGTGATGCTGCCGCGCGAGCTTGCGATAGGTCTTCTTGAGGTCCGCGTCGGAGACGTCTTTGCCCACCCCGAGCACGGCGTAGAAGTCCTTGTCGAACCAGTCCTGACTGGCCATGCGCCCTCCGGCCCCTTCTGACTGAACTACTCGGGCGAGGAGACGGCGACCTTGGCGGCACGGATGAGGCGCTCGCCGATCAGGTAGCCGGGCTCGATGACATCCGCGACAGTATCGAACTCGACATCCGCGCTCGGCAGGCGCACGAGAGCCTCGTGCCGTTTCGGGTCGAAGCGTTCGCCCTTCTCGCCCACCTTCACCAGGCCGTACTTGTCGAACGCGGCGCGGGTCTTCTGCGCGATGAGCGCCAACGGGCTGCCCTCGACGAGATCGCCGTGCGCGTCGGCTCGGTCGAGGTCATCGATCGCGGGCAGCAGGGAGCGGATGACTTCGGCGATCACGATCTCGCGGTTCGCCTGGCGGTCGCGTTCCACACGGGTGCGGAAGTTCTTCAACTCCGCCTCCGCGCGGGCCGCCCGCTCGCGGTACTCCGCGACCAGGTCGCGCTCCGCTTCGGCGAGCAGCTCGAGATCCTCGTCGGTGAACTCGACGTCGGGGCCTTCCGCGAGGATCAACTGGATGTCGTCACCATCCGGCGCCTCGCGCCGTCCTGAGCCTGTCGAAGGGTCGACCGTCGGCTCGTCGGTATCGCCTTCAGAATCCGTCACGGGGTCCTCGACCGGCGTCTTGCGGAATCCGTCACCGACGGCCTCGGTCACGCGCGGTTCCCCGGTTTCGGGATCGATCTTGCGCTTGTCGTGGACCTTCGGCGCGTCCTCGTCGCCCTGGGGCGCCTTGTCCTTCGCGTCGTCGGTCATCGTTACTTCTTCGGCTCCTCGGCCGGCGCTTCGGCAGGCGCCTCGTCGGTCTTCGGCTCCTCATCATCGACGATCTCGGCGTCGACGATGTCTTCGTCACCCGCTTCGGCGGTCGGGTCCTCGGCGGCCGCGTCGGGCTCGGTCACCGGTGAGGAGTAGATCGCTTCGCCCAGCTTGGTCTGGCTGAGGACCAGTTTGTCGAACGCCGACTTCACGGCGTCGTCATCCTCACCCTGCAGTGCGGTCTTAAGAGCGTCGAGGTCGCCCTGCACCTCGGTCTTGACGTCGTCGGGAAGCTTGTCGTCGTTTTCCTTGATCAGCTTCTCGATCGAGTAGGCGAGCTGCTCGGCGCTGTTGCGGGTCTCGGCCGACTCGCGCCGCGCCTTGTCTTCGGAAGCGTGCTCCTCCGCTTCGCGCACCATGCGCTCGATGTCTTCCTTGGGCAGTGACGAACCGCCCGTGATCGTCATCGACTGCTCCTTGCCGGTGCCCTTGTCCTTCGCCCCAACGTGCACGATGCCGTTGGCGTCGAGGTCGAAGGTGACCTCGATCTGCGGAACCCCGCGCGGCGCCGGCGCGATGCCGGTGAGCTCGAAGGTTCCCAGCGGCTTGTTGTCGCGGGTGAACTCGCGCTCGCCCTGGAAGACCTGGATGGCGACCGACGGCTGGTTGTCGTCGGCGGTCGTGAAGGTCTCGCTGCGCTTGGTCGGGATGGCGGTGTTGCGCTCGATGAGCTTCGTCATGATGCCGCCCTTCGTCTCGATGCCGAGGCTCAGGGGGGTCACGTCGATCAGCAGAACGTCTTTGCGCTCGCCCTTCAGCACGCCGGCCTGGAGGGCAGCGCCGACGGCGACCACCTCATCCGGGTTGACGCTCTTGTTGGGCTCCTTGCCACCGGTGAGCTTCTTGACGAGCTCGGTGACGGCCGGCATGCGGGTCGAGCCGCCCACGAGCACGATGTGGTCAATGTCGGCAACCTTGATGCCGGCTTCCTTGATGACGTCCTGGAACGGCTTCTTGGTGCGGTCGAGCAGGTCGGATGTCATCTGCTCGAACTGGGCGCGCGTGATCGACTCGTCGAGGTTGGCGGGACCGTTCTCGGTGAGCGACAGGTAGGGGAGCTGGATGCTCGCGCTCGTGTTCGACGAGAGTTCCTTCTTCGCCTGCTCGGCGGCCTCCTTGAGACGCTGAAGAGCGATCTTGTCTTTCGACACGTCAACGCCGGTGGTGTCCTTGAACTTCTTGATGAGGTGATCGACGATGCGCTGGTCCCAGTCGTCGCCACCGAGGCGGTTGTCGCCGGCGGTCGAGCGCACCTGAATCGTCGAGAAGTCGTCGTCATGCCCACCTCGAGCAGCGAGACGTCGAAGGTTCCACCACCGAGGTCGAAGACCAGGATGAGCTCGTCTTCCTTGCCGCGGTCGAGGCCGTAAGCGAGCGCAGCCGCGGTCGGCTCGTTGATGAT
>NZ_JANMSQ010000290.1:0-3231 GCF_031389465.1 Pseudolysinimonas sp. | reverse complement strand
TGCGGCAATCATTGCTTCTCACTTCTCGGAACAGCGGCGGGGTGGGTGGCGGAGTTGGTGGCGTGGTCGCGGAACCACGCGACGAGCGGGGTGGGGACGCGTTCGAGATCGCCGTCGCGTTCGACGAGCTGCCACAAGCCCATGGGTAGGCGATGGGCTTCACGGGGGTGCGTCGAATGCCGGTAGGTCCACTCGTACATATCGAAGACCGGCCACCACGTGTATCCGACGACGTCGACGCCGTCGGAACGCATCCGATGCACGGCGGCGACCGACGCAGCGAGCCACTCCAGGCGCTCGGCGATCGTGCCTGTCACACACGTCTCAGTCAGCATCACCGGGACGCCGTAACGATCCGCCGCTCGGCGCAACACCTCTCCGAGCCCTTCGACGCCATCGTCCCGGGTCGGCCGAGGGTCGGCGAAGCCGCCGCCGTGGCGCACACCAGCCTCGAAGACTTCGGTGGAGTGCCGCGGGTAGTAGTTGACGCCCATGACGTCAGGTGGCGAGGGTCGTTCGGCGAACCAGGTGAGGTCGTCGTCGGTCATCCCGTTTGCGGTGAGGAATGTGGCGAGTTCGTGCCCCGCATCGACTCGACCGGTCACGAGGTCTTCGACGAGGTGAGTCTGCGCGTGCAAGCGTCGGGCGTGTTCGCGATGTTCGACCGCGTCGAGGTCTCCGACGTAGCGGAAGCCGGCATCCACGTGCACGAAGACCGCCCGATCACCCAGCACGTCGCTGATCGCGCTCTGCGTCAGCACAAAGCCGCGGGCGAGCCGCTCCACCATCCGCACCAGGCCCGTTGTGCCGCTGAGGTAGGGCGGCCAGTACGCGTACTCGCCGGAGAAGAGGGCATGGATCATCGGCTCATTCACCGGCGTGTAGTCGGTGACGGTCGCGGCGTAGCGCTCGGCGACGCGTGCGGCGTACTCCGCGACGTGCTGCGGATAGTCGGGATGAGCGAACTCCCGTTCGAGCCAGAGCGGGGTGCCGTAGTGCAACAGGTCGACGATCGGGCGGATGCCGAGCTCGGCAAGCCGGTTCATCGCGCCGTCGAGCCAGGCCCAGTCCCACACCCCTGGCTCGGGCGCGATCCGGTGCCACGGGATGCCGTAACGCAGCAGCTCAGCTCCCGCCTCACGGACGAGCCCGAGGTCGGAGTGCCAGTGCTCATAGTGGCGGGTGAG
The DNA here is from genome assembly GCF_031389465.1 of Pseudolysinimonas sp. Taxonomy (GTDB): domain Bacteria; phylum Actinomycetota; class Actinomycetes; order Actinomycetales; family Microbacteriaceae; genus Pseudolysinimonas_A. Next base: position 2,044 of record NZ_JANMSQ010000290.1, on the reverse strand, counting down.
TTCGTACTCGTCGATCGCACGTTCGCCCGATCGTTCTTGCGGCACGAAGGTGTTCTCGATGCCGAGAGCGAAATGCAGCCCGCCGTCGCGGAACCAGGGGGTCGTCGTCATTTCAGCCCCGTCGTCGCGATGCTCTCGATGAATCGCCGTTGGACGAACAGGAACGCGACCACGAGCGGGAACACCGCGATCAGAGAACCCGCCATCATCACCCCGTAGGGGATGATTCCGCCCGGTCCGGTGAGCAGCGTGAGCCCCGAGGTGATGGTTCCCATCTCGCGCTCGGTCGTGAAGATGAGCGGCCAGAGCAGGTCGTTCCAGTTGTTGACGAAGATGAAGATCGCGAGGGTGAGCAGAGCGGGAACGGCGTTGGGCAGAACGACGCTCCAGAACACTCGGAACTCGGAGGCGCCGTCGATGCGCGCCGCGGAGTCAAGGTCGCGCGGGAGGGCGAGGAAGAACTGCCGCAGGAAGAAGATGCCGAAAGCGTCGGCGGCTCGCGGCGCGATGAGTCCGGCAAAGGTGTTGACCCATCCCAGCTCGCTCACCAGCTGAAAGACCGGGATGAGCGTCGCCTGAAACGGGATCATGAGGCTCGCGATGATCATGATGAGCAACACGCGTTGGCCGGTGAAGTCGATCCGGGCGAGCGCGTAGGCGGCGAGCGAATCGAAGACGAGGGCGAACGCCGTCACCCCTCCCGCGAACAGAAAACTGTTGAGGGCCAGTCTCAGAAACGGCAGCTCGGTCAAGATCCGTTCGAGATTGGCGAGAGTCCACTCCGTCGGGACGAGAGTCGGTGGGAAGGCGTTGACCTCCGCGACCGGCTTGAACGCCGTGAACACGATGATGGCGAAGGGCAGCAGGACCACTGCCGTGGCGACGAGCAGCGCGAGGGTGAGCACGATGGTCGAGGGGCGGATACGCCGCCGGTTGGCGATCACTGCGCATCCTTCTCTCGACGCCCGAAGAACACGAACTGCACGATGCTGAGCAGCAGGGTGACCGCGAGCAGCACGTACGACAGCGCCGATGCGAATCCGACCTCAAGACGGCGGAAGCCCGACTGGTAGATCTCCATCACGATCGTCTGCGTGTGCCCGTACGGCCCGCCGCCGGTCATCACATAGATCTGGTCGAAGGCTTGCAGCGCGGCGATCATTGCGAAAATCAGCACGAAGGCGAGCGTGTTGGACAGAAGCGGCAGGGTGATGTTGGTGAACCGCGCCCACGGACCCGCTCCGTCGACGCGGGCCGCCTCATACAGTGAGCCCGGGATGTCTTGGAGGCCGGCAAGGAAGATGACGAGGTAGAAGCCGAAGTTCTTCCACACGGCGACGAGAGCGACAGCAGGCATCGCGAGAACGGGATCTTCGAGCACGTTGCCGAGCCGGATACCTGCGCCGCTCAGCCAGTGATTCAACAGACCGACCTGCGGGTCGATGAGGTAGCTCCAGGCGAGCGCCGCGACGGCGAGCGATGCCACGAACGGCAGGAAGAGTGCCGTTCGGAAGAAGGATCGGAACGGCAGCCGCGGGTGATTGAGCGCAAGAGCGAGCAGGAGGGCGACGACGACGGCGACCGGCGTGAACAGCACCGTGTACCAGAGCGTGTTGAGCATCGCGTCACGCACGTCGACGTCGGTGAAGGCGGTGACGTAGTTGTCAATCCCGACGAACTCCTCCTGCCCGAAGCCGCTCGCGTCGGTGAACGAGAGGCGCAGCGCGGAGAGCATCGGCCAGGCGACGAAGGCGCCGAGGATGACGAGGGCGGGCGCGAGGAACGCGAGAGCCGTCAGATTGCGGCGGCGCAGTGCAGCCCGGGAGCCGGGTCGCCCGCCGAGCGGAGCCGGTGGGCGGTACCGGCGGTTCACCGTGCTGGTCATTGGTTGCTCCTCTCGGTGTCTGGTCGCATCGTCGTCCGGTCAACGGACGGGGGCAAGGGGGAGGCCGAAGGCGAACCAGACGCCGAGAGGAGCAACCAATGACCAGCACGGTGAACCGCCGGTACCGCCCACCGGCTCCGCTCGGCGGGCGACCCGGCT
>NZ_JANMSQ010000088.1:0-2199 GCF_031389465.1 Pseudolysinimonas sp. | reverse complement strand
GAGATGCGCGTGCGGCGGGCGAGCACATCATCCAGATGCAGTGCGCCTTCGTGCGTTGCCGCGTAGACGATCTCTGCACCGATGTAGTCGTCGGCACCGGGAAGCGGGTCGGCGAGCTCCGGACGGTCGCGGATGAGGTCGAGGAGCTCGTCGGTCATCACGCCGTAGCGGTTCAGCAAGTGCTCGACCCTCACGCGATGCACCGAGTACGCCTTCGCGATCTTGTGGCGCTTGTTCCACGCCGCCTCATAGCCTTCGGCGCCGAGCAGCCCGATGTTCTCGGTGACGCTCTCTGAGATCACCCCGTCGAGCGCGCGCACGGCTTCGTCGACGGCATCCTTCGCCATCACGCGGTAGGTGGTCCACTTGCCGCCGGCCACCACCACGAGCCCGGGAACGGTGTGCGCGACGATGTGCTCGCGGCTCAGTTTGCTCGTCTCGTCGCTCTCGCCGGCCAGCAGCGGACGCAGCCCCGCGAACACGCCCTCGACGTCGTCGCGGGTGAGTTTCGTGGCGAGCACCGAGTTGACGTGCTCGAGCAGGTAGTCGATGTCGGCCGCCGTCGCCGCGGGGTGGGCCTTATCGAGATCCCACGTGGTGTCGGTCGTGCCGATCAGCCAGTGCCGCCCCCACGGGATCACGAACAGCACGCTCTTCTCGGTGCGCAGCAGCAGCCCGAGTTTGCTCTGGAACCGGTCGCGCGGCACCACGAGGTGCACACCCTTCGACGCCCGCACCTTGAACTGCCCCCGCTCGCCGACCATGGCCTGGGTGTCGTCGGTCCACACCCCGGTCGCGTTGACGACCTGCTTGGCGAGGATTTCGAACTCCTCGCCAGTCTCTTTGTCCTTTGCGAGCACCCCGGTGACGCGCTGCCCGACCTTGAGGAACCCGATCACCTCGACCCGGCTCGCGACATGGGCTCCGTAGAAGCTCGCCGTGCGGGCCAGCGTCGCGACATACCGCGCGTCATCCACCTGCGCGTCGTAGTAGGTGAGCCCGCCCGTGAAGGCGTCCGGATGCAGGCTCGGCGCCGCCCTCAGCAGTTGCCGCCGGGTGAGGTGCCGGTGGTGCGGAACGCCGGGAGGCCGCAGGCCGGTGTACGAGAACGCGTCGTAGAGCAGCATCCCGGCCCCGACGTAGGCGCGCTCGAAAGGGCCCTTCGTGAGCGGGTACAGGAACCGCACCGGCTTCACCAGATGCGGGGCGAGCCGCTGCAACAGCAGGCCGCGCTCGATGAGGGCTTCGCGCACCAGGCGGAAGTCCAGCTGCTCCAGATAGCGGATGCCGCCGTGCACCAGTTTGCTGCTGCGGCTTGAGGTACCCGACGCCCAGTCGCGGGCCTCAAGCAGCCCGGTGCGCAGGCCGCGCGTCACGGAGTCAAGGGCGGCACCCGTGCCGACGATTCCGCCGCCGATCACCAGGATGTCCAGCTCCTTGGCGCGCATGTTGGCGATCGCCGACGCACGCTCATCGGGCCCGAGGCGGTTCGAACGGGTGACAGTCTTGCGTGGAATCATGTGTCCTTAGCCCTGGTGGTATGGCGCGATGACGACCTCGACGCGCTGGAACTCTTTGAGATCGGAATACCCGGTCGTCGCCATCGAGCGACGGAGGGCGCCGATCAGGTTCATGCGACCGTCGGCGGTGTCGGCGGGGCCGAACAGCAGCTTCTCGAGCGGAGCGACCGTTCCGACCTCGACGCGGTGGCCGCGCGGAAGCTCCGGATGCCGCGCCTCCGACCCCCAGTGCCAACCGCCGCCGGGCGCCTCCTCGGCGCGGGCGAGGGTCGAGCCGAGCATCACGGCGTCGGCACCGACCGAGATCGCCTTCACGATGTCGCCACTCGTGCCGAGGCCGCCATCCGCGATGACATGCACGTAGCGTCCACCGGACTCGTCGAGGTAGTCGCGGCGCGCGCCTGCGACATCCGCCACCGCTGTCGCCATCGGGGCGTGGATGCCGAGGCTGCTTCGGGTAGTCGACGCGGCACCGCCACCGAAGCCGACGAGAACACCCGCGGCGCCGGTCCGCATGAGGTGCAACGCCGCCGTGTATGTCGAGGCGCCGCCGACGATGACCGGAACATCCAACTCGTAGATGAACTTCTTCAGGTTGAGGGGTTCGACGCCCTTGCTCACGTGTTCGGCCGACACGGTGGTGCCGCGAATGACGAAGAGGTCGACACCGGCGTCGATG
>NZ_JANMSQ010000068.1:0-7541 GCF_031389465.1 Pseudolysinimonas sp. | reverse complement strand
CTCGGCTCGCGGGTCGACCCCGCCGTGGATCTCGTCGCCGTCGACGGCCAGGCGGTTCAGCTGGATGTCTCGAAGCGCTACGTCATGCTCAACAAGCCGGTCGGCGTCGTGTCGTCGATGGCCGATGAGCGCGGCCGCCCCGACCTGCGGGAGTTCACCGCGGAGTACGAGGAGCGGCTGTTCAACGTCGGCCGACTCGATGCCGACACCAGCGGACTGCTCATCCTCACCAACGATGGCGACCTCGCCCAGGTGCTCGCGCATCCGTCGTTCGGCGTCGAGAAGACCTACATCGCGACCGTCAAGGGCATCGTGTACCCGGCCGCGTTGAAGAAGTTGCGCGACGGCTTCGAGCTCGAAGACGGTCCGATCAGCGCCGACAAAGCCCGACTGGTCGGGGAACCGTCGACCGACCGCAGCATCGTCGAGATCACGCTGCACTCCGGCCGCAACCGGATCGTGCGCAGAATGCTGGATGCCGTCGGTCACCCGGTTCTGGAACTGGTGCGTCGTCAGTTCGGTCCGCTGCATCTGGGCACTCTCGCGTCGGGGCGCAGCCGCGACCTCGGTAAGCTGGAGCTCGGGCAGTTGCTGACCCTCGCTCGCACTCCCGCCGACACTTCTCCCTCGAACCAGGATCGACCCCGATGACTGCTGCACGCCTGACTGGCTCCGTGCGCATCGTCGGCACCGGGCTCCTCGGCACGAGCATCGGGCTCGCCTTGCGACACCTGGGTATCGACGTCGTTCTCGCCAACCGTTCGCCGGCGGCGCTTCGACTCGCCATCGACTACGGCGCGGGTCGCGCGGCCGCTGCAAACGACAACCCGACCCTGGTGATCGTCGCGGTGTCGCCGGACTCGACGGCCGATCTGGTCGCAGCCGAACTCGCGGCCCACCCGGATGCTCTCGTCACCGACGTCGCGAGCGTGAAGTCGAGCATCCTCGTTGATCTCCAGGTGCGCGGCGCCGACATCACCCGGTACCTCGGGTCGCACCCGATGGCGGGACGCGAGCGCGGCGGGGCGATGGCTGCGCGTGCCGACATCTTCCTCGGCCGGCCGTGGGTCATCGCGTCGCACGCGCTCACGACTCCCGCCCAGGAACGGGTGATCGAGAGCCTCGCTCTCGACCTCGGGTCGACGCCGATCCGGATGAGCCCTGACGAGCACGACCGTGGCGTCGCATTGGTCTCGCACGTTCCCCAAGTGGTGGCGTCGCTTCTCGCGGCGCGGCTGCTCGGCGGGGGCGACACCCTGCCCTCCCTCGCCGGGCAGGGGCTCCGCGACACGACCCGCATCGCGGGCAGCGACCCCGAGCTGTGGATCCAGATCCTCGGCGCGAACGCTGGCCCGGTCGCGGAGGCGTTGCGCGCGTTCCGCAACGACCTCGACGGCGTTGTCGACGCGCTGGATGATCCCGCAGCCCCTGGCGCTCCCACGCGGCTCGCCGCGATGCTCACGCGCGGCAACCAGGGTGTCGCGCGCATCCCGGGCAAGCACGGCAGCGACGCCCGATACGAGACCCTCGTGGTGCAGGTGGCGGATGAGCCGGGCGAACTCGCGCGTCTGCTGACCGAGATCGGCGAGGAGGGGGTCAATATGGAAGACCTCCGCCTCGAGCACTCGCCGGGTGCGCAGATCGGGTTCGCCGAGATCGCCGTCGTGCCCGAAGCCGCAGGCCGTCTCGCCGAAGCGCTCGAGACCCGTGGATGGCAGCTGGCCCAGGGCGGACTCACCCAGGGGAGCGGCTCGTGACCGGCATCGTGGTCGCGCTCGACGGTCCGGCCGGCAGCGGCAAGTCGAGCGTGAGCCGTGCGGCGGCATCCCGACTCGACTTCGACTTTCTCGACACCGGGGCCGCCTACCGTGCGCTCACCTGGCTCGCCCTCGAACGCGGCATCGACGTCGACGCTGCCGACGCGATCGTCGCGCTCGTTGACAACCTCGACTACGCGACGATCGCGACGCCCAACGGCACGATCGTGAAGGTCGGCGAGACCGATGTGACGACCGCGATCCGGGAGCCCCGCATCACCGCCCTGGTGAGCGACGTCGCACGCATCCCCGAGGTGCGGGTGCGACTGACCGAGATGTTCCGCGCGACGATTCGCGAGAGCCGACAAGCCGGCATCGTCGTCGAGGGCCGCGACATCACGACCGTCGTCGCCCCGGATGCCGAGGTGCGCATCCTGCTGACTGCCGACGAGAGCGTGCGCATCGCACGCCGTTCGCGCGAACTCACCCCCGAGCATGCGAGCACCGCGACCCAGTTGCGTGATCGCGACCGAAAGGATGCCGCCGTCGTCGACTTCATGACCGCGGCTCCCGGGGTCACGACCCTAGATTCGACCAACCTGGATTTTGAGCAGACCGTTTCGGCCGTGCTCGACCTGGTGGAGGCAGCACGATGAACAACACCACTCCCGCTCCCGATGGGGTCGACCCCGACGACGAGTTCGAGGCCGAACTCGATCCCGAACTGCTGACCCGGCTTGGGGACCTCGACGAAGATCTCGCGGAGCAGCGTGCGGCCTCGTTGCGCGCGGGGCTCGCCGACTACGAGCTCGAAGACGACGACCTCGAGCTGCTCGAAGCGGCGACGGAGGGCGTCGATGGCATCGTCTACCTTCCGGCGCTTCCCGTGCTCGCGATCGTCAGTCGGCCGAACGTCGGCAAGTCGGCGCTCGTCAACCGCATCCTGGGTCGTCGTGAAGCGGTCGTCGAAGACGTGCCCGGCGTGACACGCGACCGGGTCGCCTACAAGTCCGAGTGGGCGGGTCGGCGATTCACCGTCGTCGACACCGGCGGTTGGGAGCCCGACGCGAAAGGCATCAACGCCTCGGTCGCTGCGCAGGCGGAGATCGCCGTCGACCTCGCCGACGCTGTGCTTTTCGTCGTCGACATCAACGTCGGCGCGACCGCCACCGACGAACACGTCGTGCGAATGCTGCGTGCCTCGAAGCGCCCGGTGATCCTCGTCGCCAACAAGTCCGACGACGCCGTGAAAGACACCCAGGCTGCGGAGTTGTGGAGCCTCGGGCTCGGCGAGCCGTGGCCGGTGTCCGCGATTCACGGTCGCGGCGTCGCCGACGTACTCGATGAGGTCATGAAGCTGTTGCCCGCCGTCTCGGCAGTGGCGAAGCAAGAGATCGGCGGCCCCCGTCGGGTCGCGATCCTCGGTCGACCGAACGTCGGCAAGAGCTCGCTGCTGAACAAGGCCGCCGGCGAGGAGCGGGTCGTCGTCGACTCGACGGCGGGCACCACACGCGACCCGGTCGACGAGAACATCGAGCTCGCGGGCAAGATCTGGACCTTCGTTGACACCGCCGTCATCCGCAAGCGCGTGCACCTCCAGCACGGTGCCGACTTTTACGCATCGTTGCGTACCGCCGCGGCGCTCGAAAAAGCCGAGGTTGCCGTTGTCGTGCTCGACATCACCGAGTCGATTTCGACCCAAGATCTGCGCATCGTCGAGTTGGTGCTCGAGTCGGGGCGCGCGCTCGTGCTCGCGTTCAACAAGTGGGATCTTCTCGACGACGAACGCCGCCGGTATCTGGAGCGCGAGATCGAACAAGATCTCGCGCACGTGTCGTGGGCGCCCCGGGTCAACATCTCGGCCCGCACCGGACGACACCTCGAGAAGCTTGTTCCCGCCCTCGAGACGGCGCTGAACTCGTGGGATATGCGCATCCCGACCGGCAAGTTCAACGCGCTCCTCGCCGAGCTCACGGCCGAGCACCCGCACCCGGTGCGCGGCGGCAAGCAGCCGCGCATCCTGTTCGGCACCCAGGCGGCGACCCGCCCGCCGACGTTCGTGCTGTTCACGACCGGCTTCCTCGACCCGGGCTACCGCCGGTTCATCCAGCGCCGCCTGCGCGAGGTATACAGCTTTGCCGGCACCCCGATCATCGTGAACATGCGAGTGCGCGAGAAGCGCAAGCGCTGAGTTCTGGCGAGCGCTGAGCAACCCATACCCTGCGTCCTCTGAGGTTCGGGGGCGAAACTGGGCCCATGTCGTTTACGGCTGCGCGTTCCCGCAACTTCGGGAGCATCGCTGAACTGTACGAACGGGTGCGCCCCGGCTACCCGGCGGAAGCCGTCGCGTGGTTCCTTCCCGCCGACGCGCCGGCTTCTCAAGAACTCAGAATCGCCGACGTGGGCACGGGCACCGGGAAGCTCACCGACGCCCTGCTCGCGCGGGGTCGCGAGATCACCGCGGTCGACCCCGATCCGGGGATGCTCGCGGTGCTGTCCGCGAAACATCCCGGCGTGACGACGGTGACCGGGACTGCCGAGCAATTGCCGTTCGGCGACGCGACCTTCGACGCGGTGACCTTTGGCCAGTCCTGGCACTGGGTCGACCCGCCGCGAGGGAGCGCGGAGGTCGCCCGCATCCTGCGACCGGGCGGGCACCTCGGCCTGTTCTGGAATATCCGGGATGCTCGTGAGCCCTGGGTGGCCGAACTCGCCGACATCCTTGGTCACCAAAGTGCCGATGAGCTGATGCTCGAAGCGGGCGGCCCCGTCGTCACCGAGCCGTTCGCGTTCGATGCGATGCAGGAGTTCGGGTGGACGTCGACGATCGACGTCGCGACGCTCGTCGACCTGGCGGCGACGCACGGTTTCGTGATCACGGCATCCGAGGTCGATCGCCGCGAGATGCTGGATGCCGTGGGGGCGCTCGGCGAGCGGGTCGCCGAAGCCGATGGGATGCTGCGGCTTCCGTACCGGCTGTACGTCTACCGCTTCCGCACCGGCTGAACTAGCCCCAGACCTCGTCGGCCAGTTCCACGATCTCGCGCATCTTCGCCCACTGCTGCTCTTCGGTGAGCACGTTGCCCTCCTCGGTGGAGGCGAAGCCGCACTGAGGGCTCAGCGCAAGTTGCTCGAGCCGCACGAACTGGCTCGCCTCGGTGATGCGTTGCTTGACGTCCTCGGGAGCTTCGAGGTCGCCACTCTTGGAGGTGATGAGCCCCAACACGACGATCTTGTCGCCCTCGGGAAGGAAGCGCAGCGGCTCGAAGCCTCCGGCACGCTCGGTGTCGTACTCGAGGAAGTAGCCGTCGTAGTTGCAGCCGGCGAGCAGGGGTTCGGCGACCGGCTCGTAGCCGCCCGACGAGATCCAGGTGGACTTGAAATTGCCGCGACAGACGTGAGTCGTGATGACCATGTCGGCCGGCTTGTCACGGATGGAGTCGTTGATGAGCTTTACGTACTTGTCGGCGATGCCTTCCACGTCGACACCACGCGCGGCGGCCTTCTCGATCTCGGCGGGCGAGCACAGGTAGGCCCAGGTCGTGTCGTCGAACTGCAGGTAACGACATCCGGCGTCGTAGAACGCTTTAACGGCGTCGCGGTAGGCCGCGGCCAGGTCTTCGAGGATCGCATCGCGGTTGGCGTAGGCGTTCGCGTCGATGCCCGACGACTCCGCGCGCCAGTGCAACACGGTCGGGGACGGGATCGTCATCTTCGGAGTCACGATTGTGTTCGCTGCGACGAATGCGAAGTGGTCGAGGAACGGGTGGTTCGGGGGGAAGCCGATCTTGCCGACGATGGCTGGACTCTTCGGCTTGGTCTGCACACCCTGAAACTGGATGCCGTGGTCGATTTCGACGATCTCGACACCTTCGAGCAGGCCGATGAAGTCGAAGTGCCACCAGGAGCGCCGGTATTCTCCGTCGGTGGCCAGTTGCAGCCCGGCCTTCTCTTGCTCGCGGATCAATTCGGCGATCTCGCGGTCTTCGATCCGGCGCAATTCGGCGGCATCGAGTTCGCCGAGTTCGTGGCGCCCGCGCGCATCCCTGATCGCTGGGGTGCGGAGGAAGCTTCCGACCTGGTCAGCACGGAACGGAGGCGTCGTACGGGGCATGCGACTCAGCTTAGGGTGGTGCCATGGGTCGTCTGGTTGCTCCTTGCGTCGTTGTGCGGCTGCACGACGACGCCGGCACGGTCGGCACGACGGCGATCGATAAACAGGCCGTCGACGGAGTGGTCACGGTCGGCAGGATCGGCCTCTACGGCGACATTCAAGCTGACCGGAAACACCACGGCGGCGAAGAGAAGGCCGTCTACGCCTACGCCGCCGAGGATGCCGACTGGTGGTCCGAACAGCTCGGCCGCGACATCCCGCCCGGGCTGTTCGGCGAGAACCTGCGGGTCGCGGGTCTCGACGTCAGCAACGCCCGCGTGGGCGAACGTTGGAAGATCGGTGATGCCGTCGTGCTCGAGGTGACCATGCCCCGCACGCCGTGCATGACCTTCGCGCGCTGGATGGGCGAGGACGACGACGGCTGGGTGCGCCGGTTCTCGGACGCGCGCCGACTCGGTGCCTATCTGAAGGTCGTCACGCCCGGTTCGGTGCGCGCGGGCGACGGCATCGAGGTTGTCCCGGCGCCGGAGGGTGCCCCGACGATCCTCGACACCTATCGGGGCGTCTGACCGCTACCCGCCGACATAGGCCGCGAGGTGTTGCCCGGTCAGGGTCGGCTTCGTCGCGACGAGGTCGGCGGGGGTGCCCTCGAAGACCACTCTTCCGCCGTCATGTCCCGCGCCCGGGCCGATGTCGACGATCCAGTCGGCGTGTGCCATGACCGCCTGGTGGTGTTCGATCACGATGACCGACTTGCCGGCGTCGACGAGCCGGTCGAGCAGGCCGAGCAGCTGCTCGACGTCGGCGAGGTGCAGGCCCGTGGTGGGTTCGTCGAGGATGTACACCCCGCCCGTGTCGGCCATGTGGATCGCGAGCTTCAACCGCTGCCGCTCGCCGCCAGAGAGAGTCGTGAGCGGCTGGCCCAGCGTCAGGTAGCCGAGGCCGTCGTCGGCCATCCGCACGAGGATCGCGTGGGCGGCGGGCACCTTCGACTCGCCCTCGGCGAAGTACTCGACCGCTTCGTCGACGCTCAGGCCGAGCACCCCGCTGATGTTCTTCCCGCCGAGCCGGTACTCGAGCACCGAGGCCATGAACCGCTTGCCTTCGCACACCTCGCAGGTGGTCGAGGCGCTGCCCATCGATCCGAAGTCGGCGAAGATGACGCCGTTGCCGTTGCAGTTCGGGCACGCACCGGCGGAGTTGGCGCTGAAAAGTGCCGGCTTCACCCCGTTGACTTTCGCGAACGCCGCGCGGATCGGGTCGAGCAGCCCGGTGTAGGTCGCGGGATTGCTGCGTCGCGAACCTTTGATCGCCGCCTGATCGACTGAGACGACGTCAGCACCCGCGGGGATTGACCCGTGGATGAGCGAACTCTTGCCCGATCCGGCGACCCCGGTGATGACGCACAGCACGCCGAGCGGGATGTCGACCGCAACGTTCCGCAGGTTGTTGCGGGTTGCGTTGCGAATCTCGATCGTGCCGGTGGATGGGCGCACGGCATCCTTCAGTTTCGCGCGGTCGTCGAGGTGTCGCCCGGTGAGTGTGTCGCTCGCGCGCAGGGCGGTGACGGTGCCCTCGAACTGGATCTCGCCACCTTTCGTACCGGCGCCGGGCCCGAGATCGACGACGTGGTCGGCGATCGCGATCGTCTCGGGCTTGTGCTCGACGAC
>NZ_JANMSQ010000062.1:0-5298 GCF_031389465.1 Pseudolysinimonas sp. | reverse complement strand
CGTCGGAGTCGGGCAAGCTCGGCTACGTCTACGCCTTCCCGATCCCGCAGACGATCGCCAACATCAACGCGTTCGAGCTCGGCGCCCAGACGGTGAACCCGGATGTCGAGACCATCACCGTCAGCACCTCCAGCTGGTGCGACCCGGCCGCGCAGCGCGAGGCGGCGAACAGCCTCCTGTCGCAGGGTGTCGACGTGCTCACCCAGCACCAGGACTGCACGAAGACGGTGATCGACGCCGCTGAGGCAGCCGGTGCGTACACGGTCGGCTACCACGCTGACGCCTCCGAGCTCGCCCCCGAGGGCTGGCTCACCGGCGCAGTCTGGGACTGGGCTCCGCTCTACCAGGAGATCGTTGCGACGATCCTTGCCGGTGAGTTCACCGGCAGCGAGTTCAACGCCAACTACCGGGTCGGCTACAAGACGGGCACCAACCCGTTCGTGCTCGCCGGGTACGGACCTTCCGTGAGCGACGAGACGATCGCCGCGGTCGAGGAAGCCCAGGCCTGGCTCGCGACCGAGGAGGGCTCGCCCTTCGCCGGGCCGGTGCTCGGCCAGGACGGGACCGAAGTGATCCCCGCCGGAACGGTGCCCGACTACGCGACCAACGACGGCATGGACTACTTCGTCCAGGGCGTCGTCGGGAACCTCGCGAACTAGGGCGCCTGATGACCCGCCTCGACCACTCGGTGGTTCCCGCGACGCATGTCGCGGGAACCACCCCCTACCCCTGGCCCTGGAACGGGGATCTCGACCCGCGAGGAACGGCCGTCGCCGTCGTCACGGAGCGTGGGTTCCCTCACCCGCATCCAGCCGGGGAGGCCGCGCGAGTCGCGGCTTCCGAGGTGGTCGAGACGGTGCGTGCCGCGGGTGGTGTCGTTCTCCTGATCGAGACGACACCGCCCGCCGGTGCGGCATCCCGCGGTGTCGGATCGGTCGACCCGGCGCCGCTCGCGGAAGGTGCCGACCACGTCGTCAGCGCCGTCGGCCTCGACGGCTTCTTCGGCAGTCCGCTCGAGGCGTTGCTGCGTTCGCTCCGTCTCGAACGGCTCGTGCTCGTCGGCACGGGTCTGGAGACGAGCGTGCACTCCACGATGCGTTCGGCCAACGACCGCGGCTTCGAGTGCCTGCTCGTCGTCGACGCCTGTACGCCCCACGACGCGGCACTCGTCGCCGCCTCGGTATCCATGATCGAAATGTCCGGCGGGATCTTCGGCGCAGTGGGTTCTGCCCGCGCGGTCGTGGAGGCCTTCACGGAACAGGGAAGAGAGAAACGATGACCCCCCCAACCACCACCGCGACCGCCTACGGGCCGGTCGCCGCCGAGCCGTACGCCTGGCCCTACGACGGGCGATTCCGCCCGGAGAACACCGCGCTCATCAACATCGACTGGCAGGTCGACTTCTGCGGTGAGGGCGGCTACGTCGACAAGATGGGCTACGACCTGAGCCTCACCCGCGCGGGCCTCGCGCCCACCCAGGTCGTGCTCGCCGCGGCGCGCGAGGCGGGCTTGTTCATCGTGCACACCCGGGAGGGGCACCGCCCCGACCTCTCGGATTGCCCGCCCAACAAGCTGTGGCGCTCGAAGCAGATCGGTGCCGGGATCGGCGATGACGGCCCGTGCGGCCGCATCCTGACCCGCGGTGAGCCCGGCTGGGAGATCGTGCCCGAGGTCGCCCCGCTCGAGGGCGAACTCGTCATCGACAAGCCGGGGAAGGGGTCGTTCTACGCGACCGACCTCGACCTGCTGTTGCGCAACCGGGGGATCACGCACATCATCCTCACCGGCATCACCACCGACGTCTGCGTGCACACCACGATGCGTGACGCGAACGACCGCGGCTACGAGTGTCTGCTGTTGTCGGACTGCACCGGGGCCACCGATCGCGGCAACTACCTCGCGGCGCTGCAGATGATCAAGATGCAAGGTGGCGTGTTCGGCGCGGTCGCAGAGTCCTCTGCCCTGCTCGCGGCCCTTCATGCGGGGGCGCCCGACCCCGCATGACCGACGCGATCACAGCCGCCCCAGTCCGCTACCCGGACGCGGTCGGCTCCCTCGACCTTGCCTCGCTCCAGGAGGCGTACCGCGTCGGGCGACTGGTGCCCGAAGACGTCGTCGACGCGATCTACGAACGCATCGAGTCGCGGGGCGATGACGGCGTCTGGATTCAGCTCGTCCCGCGCGATGAGGCACGCCGTGCCGCCCGTGCCGTCGTGCCCGGTCCGGCGCGCCCGCTCGCCGGTATCCCGTTCGCGATCAAAGACAACATGGATGTCGCAGGGCTCCCGACGACCGCGGCGTGCCCGGCGTTCGCGTATGTCGCCGACGAGACGGCGACGGTCGTCGCGCGGCTGGAGGCCGCGGGCGCAATCCTCATCGGCAAGACGAATCTCGACCAGTTCGCGACCGGGCTCAACGGCACCCGCACGCCGTACGGCATCCCCGCCACCCCGTTTGATCCGACCATGATCTCGGGCGGCTCGAGTTCGGGCAGCGCGGTCGCCGTTTCGGCGGGGCTCGTGAGTTTCGCGCTCGGCACCGATACGGCGGGGTCGGGACGCGTCCCCGCGGCGTTCACCGGAACCGTGGGGGTCAAGCCGAGTCCGGGGCTCGCGAGTACCGCCGGGATCGTTCCGGCCTGCCACAGTCTCGACTGCCCGAGCGTCTTCGCGCTCACGGTCGCCGACGGTGCCCGGGTGCTCGCGGTGATCTCCGGGCCGGATGCCGCTGACCCCTGGTCGCGCCCGGCACCGATTCCTGCGCCGGAGCCCCGGCCGGCTCCCCTCGACGGCCTCGTTCTCGGCGTCCCCTTTGAGGCCCAGCTCGGTCTCGACGTCGACTCCGGCTACCGCGAGGCCTGGAACCGGCTCGTGTTCGATCTGCAGGTGGCCGGAGCGCTGCTCGTGGAGATCGACCTCGAGCCGTTCTTCACCGCGGGCGAGCTCCTCTATCAGGGTCCCTGGCTCGCCGAACGATTGTCCGGGATCGAGCACTTCGTTGCCGCGCACCCCGAGGCGCTGCACCCCGTGACCCGCACGCTGCTCGAGGCCGGGCACTCCGTGATGGGAACCGACGCGTTCCGCGGACTGCACGAGCTGCAGCGACTGCGGGCCGAAACGTCGCTCGCCTTGGAGGGTGTCGCTGCGCTCCTGACCCCGACGGCACCCCGCACCTTCTCGGTCGCCGAGATGCTCGCTGACCCGATCGCGCTCAACTCGGCCCTCGGCCGGTTCACGACGTTCGGGAATCTGTTGAGCCTTGCGGCCGTCGCGGTCCCGGGCGGGTTGACGGCGCGCGGCATGCCGTTCGGGGTGAGCGTCCAGACCCGGTGGGGGCAGGATGAGCGCGCGCTGTCGATCGCCGCGGCCGTCGAGGGGCTCGTCGGCCTTCCGCTCGCCGCGACCGGGCTCTCGCCGGCGGGCGCGGCATCCCGGGCGACTTCGGTGCCGTCGCATCCGAGCGCCGGTGGGTTGTCGCTCGCCGTCGTCGGCGCGCACCTGTCGGGAATGCCCTTGCATCCACGGCTCCTCGAACTCGGCGCCCAGACCGTCGCCGCGACGACGACCTCGGCCGACTACCGGCTCTACGCCCTCGCCGGTGTCGCGAAACCCGGTCTCGTCCGGGTGGACTCAGGTGGCGCCGCGATCGAACTCGAGGTGTACCGCCTGCCGTTCGCATCGATCGGGGAGCTGTTGGCCGAAATCGACGCTCCGCTCTCCCTCGGCACGATTCGGCTGGCCGATGGGAGCAGCGTGCACGGATTCCTCTGCGAACCCGCGGGGCTCGGCGGCGCGCGCGACATCACCGAATTCGGTGGTTGGCGCGGCTATCTCGCCCGCGACGAAGGCTGATCGCGCGTCGCGATCCGCCCCGCACGGGCCGCGGCAATGCGCCTCGTGACCGTGTCGACGGCGATTCCCAGCCCGGCGGCTGCGGCGATCGAGACGAGGATTGCGAGTACCGGGTAGTCACGCAACAGCGTTCCGAATGCCGCCCCGACTCCAACGTTGTAGAGGGCCCACGCCGTGCCCGCCATGGCCGAGAGCGGAAGGAAGCGGGGCAGAGGCAGGCCGACGGCGCCGGCCGACAGGTTGACGGCGATCCGAGCGAAGGGGATGTAGCGGGCGGTGAAGATGAGGACCGCGGGCCGGGTACGCACGGCATCGCGCACCCGGCCGATGGCTGCGGCGACCCGACCTCGGCGTTGCCAGGCCCATCGGTCGACGCCGACCCTGCGTCCGATCAGGTAACACAGCAGGTCGCCGACGACCGCACCGCTCGCGGCGACGGGGACGACGAGGACCAGGCTGGGCTCCCCGGTTGCCGCGGCGAGCGCCGCGAGCGCCACGACAACGGTTTCGCTCGGCAGCACGACGAGAAATGCGTCGCCGACAACGAGGAGGAAGAGGGCGGGAATCAGCCACGGCGAACTCGCCAGGTCGACGAGCCATGCGGTGATCTCCGGCACGCTCACGTTCTACCGGATGCCGGTGAACATCCGGTGTTGCGCGTTCCGTCGCTCAGTCGTCGAGGACGAAGGTGACTTCGAGGGTGACCTGCCAGGCGGTGATCGCACCGTCGGCGACCTCGACCTTCTGCTCCTTCACCCACGCGCCCGAGACGTTGCGCAGCGTCTTGTTGGAGCGAGCGACACCCTCGCGGGCGGCGTCCTCGAAACTCTTCGTGCTGCGCGCGGTGATGGTGGTGACACGGGCGACGGTGGTCATGGGATCTCCTTCGATCTGACGATTTGCGGATGTCTCCAGTCAAGACCCGCCGCACGGCGATGTCCAGGCTGTGATCTGGGAGTCAGCTGATACCATGTCCGAGGCTGTCAATCGACAGTCTGATACCCGGAGCAGGCCGGCACAGAGCTGGTCACCGGTGGTGGTCTTCCGAGCGATAGGCGCACGGAGCACTTCTACTGTTGGCCAGATCGCCCCTGAGGGTAGTTCTGTGCATGCTCCTGCTCCTGAAGAGAAACAGGAGTGCCCCCTTGGAGGGTCCCGAAATCAAGTTCGCCGAAGCCGTTCTCGACAATGGCAAGTTCGGCAAGCGCACCGTTCGGTTCGAAACCGGTCGGCTCGCGCAGCAGTCGCAGGGCGCGGTCGCCGCGTACCTCGACGAAGAGACGATGATCCTGAGCGCGACGAGCGCCGGAAAGCACCCGCGTGACGGGTTCGACTTCTTCCCCCTGACGGTGGATGTCGAGGAGCGTTCGTACGCCGCGGGCAAGATCCCCGGCTCGTTCTTCCGGCGCGAGGGTCGGCCGTCGACCGAGGCGATCCTGGTCTGCCG
>NZ_JANMSQ010000059.1:0-14020 GCF_031389465.1 Pseudolysinimonas sp. | reverse complement strand
CCGCCGCACCCTCGCCACGATCAAGGGGAACCTCTTCTGGGCCTTCGGCTACAACGTCGCCGCGATCCCCGTGGCGATGCTCGCCCTGCTCAACCCGATCCTCGCCGGAGCTGCGATGGCACTCTCCTCGGTGTTCGTCGTGACGAACAGCCTTCGGCTGCGCCGCTTCCGCGCGCTCCCGTTGCCCGCAATGATCAACGACGAGCACGAAACCAGGGAGCTAACCTGGGGCGTGAAGGGGGTGGGCGCATGAAGACGATCCGCTCGCTGGCGAGCACACGCTCGACGATGCACCGCCTCTTCTTCCTGTTCGGAGTTGCGGTCGCACTCATCGCGGGCCTCCTCGCGATGCACACCCTCACCGCCAACAGCGCGCACATCGAATCCGCCCCCGCCCTCCTTTCCGCCGCGGATCTTGATCAGGTGATGGTCGCAGGCGCCAATGAGGACATGGCCGGGGATGCCCGGCACTGCATGGGCGACTGCGGGGCGCCGGCAAACATGCCCGACCATTCGATCCTGATGATGGTCTGCGCGTTGGCGTTGCTCGCCGCTGTCATCATCGTTCTGCCGCCCGCCCTGCTTGCCCGCTTCGGCATGTCTCTGGGTGTGGCCGCCCTCATCGCGGACGTCCCTCGCGCACTCCCGCGACCGCGACCGCCCTCCCTGCTCGTCCTCTCCATCAGCCGGACCTGATTCTCACCGTCTTCCCGGGTTTCCGGGAGGCTGCCTCGCCCTGCCCGGGCACCGAATCACGAATTCCCACTGATACCAAAGGACGAACACAATGCGATTTCGCACTATTGCGCTGGCTTCCGGCGCGCTCCTCACGACGACCCTGCTGCTGGCCGGCTGCGCCCAGAACGGCACAGGCGGCGGGATGCCCGGTATGGACCACGGGGCCACCCCCATGACGACCCCCTCAGCCGGCATCGGAGACTTCAACTCCGCCGATGAGATGTTCGTAACCGGGATGATCCCCCACCACCTGCAAGCCATTCAGATGGCCGATCTCATCCTCGGCACGGACGGCGTCGATCCGCGGGTGCTCGACCTTGCCCAACAGATCAAGGACGCCCAAGGTCCCGAGATCGAGACCATGACATCGTGGCTGGCGGAGTGGGGCATCCCCTATGACGACTCCACGTCCCAGGGGATGGGCGGGATGGACCACGGCGACGGGATGTTGTCGGAGGCGGACCTGATCGCCCTCGAATCCGCAACCGGGATCGACGCGACCCGCCTGTTCCTCGAGGGAATGATCGGTCACCACCAAGGCGCCGTACGGATGGCGCAGTCCGTGATCGACAACGGTCAAAACCCAGATGTGGCCGACCTTGCCCAACAGATCCTCGTCGGACAGACGGCCGAGATCGCCACCATGCAAGACCTCCTCGGCACTCTCTAGGGTGCCCTCTCCTGCGTGCTGCGGTCGACTCTTTCTGGTCGGCCGCAGCACGCACCCAACCTCGCCAGGCCGTCCCCATCACGGCGTGTCGAACTCAGATTGGACCTTGCTCATGGGCGTACGCTCCATCGCACCTTTCGCCACCGTGACCGCTGCCGTCCTTCTCTCCGGCTGCTCGACGACGGGGACCGCGACGACCCCCGTGAGTCCTGTGGTGAGCCTCGCGCACGTCCACGAACTCGTCGCCGGTCAACCGGACGGCAGCCTGCTGGTGGGCACGCATGAGGGCCTCTACCAACTCCAGGTCGATGCCGACGGTTCCACCACCGCGGTCGGGCCTCTCGGCGGCCTCGACTTCGATCCGATGGGGTTCACGATCGCCGAGGGCACCGCCTACGCCTCCGGGCACCCGGGGCCAGCCACTCCGGTGAGCTTCGGCACTCCGAACCTCGGACTGATCACCAGCACCGACCTCGGAAAAAGCTGGACCAACGTCTCCCTGACCGGGCTGACCGACTTTCACGGCCTTGCCGTGATGACCGCCGTCGACGGGCTCCCGCACGTGTTCGGCCTCGACCCGGCGAAGCCACGAATCCAACGCAGTATGGATGGCGGACTGACCTGGAGCGACGGCGCCGAACTGGTCGCCCGCGACATCCTCGTCGTCGACACCACGCTCTACGCGACGACCCCGGAGGGGTTGGCCATCAGCGAGGACGACGGGATGAGCTTCACCCTCGATCCCGCTGCCCCAGCCCTGTACCTCGTCGCCGCGGATCTCCACAACACGCTCGTCGGCATCGACACGACCGGCACGTTGTGGACGCGCAGCCCCGGCCAGGACTGGGCTCGCGGCCAGACCGTGACCGGCACGCCGCAAGCGGTCGCTGTCGACGGGGCACGCATCTATGTCGCCGACGACCGGGGCGTTGCCTTCACCGAAGATGCCGGCACGACGTGGTCGGTGCTTGACGTACGCGGCTGAAGCGCGTGAAAGGCGTGGGACCTTGGCCTCTCGCTCACGAAGGACCACAGGATCAGCATCGACTGTAGGGAAGGAGGACTGACGTGAACTTCGAGATCCACAACGCAAACCTAACCAGGCGGGGTTTCCTCGTTGTCGGCACCGGCGCCCTCGCCGCGATCGCCCTGGCCTCGTGCACGACACCACCCCGCTATGTCTCCCCGACCGGGGCCGCGGTACAACAGGCGGAGGTCGCCCGCGGAGGCACCGGCCGAGTCACGAGTGTGGACCTCGTCGCCTCTCCAACCCAGGTCGACTTCGCCGGCACCACGGCGGACACCTGGAGCTTCGGATCCGTGCCCGCGCCCACGATCCGGCTAGCGGCGGGCGACACCTTGCGCGCCAACGTGCGCAATCAGCTCCCGGCCGAAACCTCCGTGCACTGGCACGGCCTGGCGTTGCGCAACGACATGGACGGGATCCCTGGTACGACCCAGGCGCCCATTGGCGCTGGGGAGAACTTCAGGTATGAGTTCGTTGCCGCGCATCCGGGAACCTACTGGTTCCATCCGCACGTCGGCCCGCAACTGGACCGCGGCCTGTACGGGGCTCTCATCGTCGAGGACCCGAACGAACCTCTGATCTACGACGACGAGTGGGTGGTCATCCTCGACGACTGGCTCGACGGCGTGACCGGAACACCCGACGAGGTGCTCGAGGAACTGCGCGCCGGCATGGCCGGGATGATGGGCGACGGCGGTACGGGCGGCCACATGATGATGGGGGCCCGCTCGGATCTGCTCGGCGGGGATGCCGGCGACGTGTTCTACCCGCACTACCTCATCAACGGCCGCCCACCCGCCGATCCGGACACGTTCACCAGTGCGCCCGGACGGCGGGTGCGAATCAGAATCATCAACGCGGGCAGCGATACGGCCTTCCGGGTGGCTTTGGGCGGTCACCGGCTCACCGTCACCCACAGCGACGGATTCCCGGTGAACCCCGTGGAGACCGACGCGATCCTGATCGGCATGGGCGAACGCTACGACGCCCTGGTCACGCTCGGTGATGGCGCGTTCCCGTTCGTCGCGGCGGCGGAGGGGAAGGGCGGGACGGCGCTGGCGATCGTTCGCACCGGATCGGGCGATCCTCCGCGCGCGTCGGCGACCGTCGCCGAGCTGACCGGGTCGGTCCTCACCGCCGTCGCACTCACCGCGGACCCGAGTGTCGTGCTCTCGACGCGCGCCATCGACCGTGAGCTGACGGCGACCCTGTCCGGTTCGATGATGGCCTACGACTGGGCGATCAACGGCCGCCGGTTCGATCCGGCCGACCCGCTGGCCGGCGCACTCGGGGTGACGCAGGGCGAACGGGTGCGACTGCGCATCGAGAATACGACTCAGATGTGGCATCCGTTCCACCTGCACGGGCACACCTACCAGCATTCCGGGTCTGGACCACGGAAGGACACCTCGATCGTCTTGCCGCGCCAATCCGTAACCGTCGAGTTCGACGCCGACAACCCGGGACTCTGGGCGGCGCACTGCCACAACATCTACCACGCAGAGGCCGGGATGATGACCCTCCTCGGCTACCAGACCACCTGACAACCGCCACCAAGAGAGAAGCCGAAACCATGAACACCCGAACCGTTGTCCTGGAAGTCGTCGGCGTGCACTGGGCGTCCTCGAAGTCCATCGTCGAGGCGACCCTCCTCCGTCAGCCGGGCGTCATCACCGTGGAGGCGAACCCGGTCGCCCAGACGGCGAACGTCTCCTACGACCCCGACCTGACCTCCCCGGCTCACGTGCGCGAGTGGATCATCGAGTGCGGGTACCACTGCGCCGGTCAGTCGGTCCCGAACCACATCTGTGATCCCGTCCACGACTCTCACGAAGCGCAACCCGGCAACCATCACATGCATCAGGATCACGCCTCCATGACGGGGCATGAAGCGCACGACCACACGCCAGCCGCAGCCGACCACCCGGCGGTTGGCCACTCCGGCGGCTCAGGCCATGCCGACCACACCACCCCGGCCCGCAGCAGCCAGGATGTGATGGGCCACGGCGGCAGCCACGCCGGCATGTCGATGACGTCGATGATCCGCGACATGCGCAACCGATTCCTGGTCGCCGCGATCCTCTCCGTGCCGATCATCCTGTGGTCGCCGATCGGGCGCGAGGTGTTCGGCTTCACCGTTCCCGCCCCGTTCGGGTTGCGGGATGACGTCTTCTCCTTGATCCTGTCGCTTCCGGTGATTTTCTACGCGGCGTGGATCTTCTTCGACGGCGCCTTCCGGGCTCTGCGGGCACGGACCCTGGACATGATGGTGCTGGTCGCCGTCGGCGTGGGCTCCGGCTGGCTCTACAGCGTCGTCGTCACCCTCACCGGTGGCGGCGAGGTGTTCTACGAGGCCGCGACCGTGCTGGCCAGCTTCGTGCTGCTCGGCCACTGGGTCGAGATGCGCGCCCGCGGCGGCGCGAATGATGCCATCCGCACCCTGCTGGAACTCGCCCCGGCGAGGGCGGTCGTGCTCCGCGACGGGGAAGAGGTCGAGGTGCCCACCGCTGAAGTCGTGCCCGGAGACCTGATGCTGGTCCGCCCCGGGGCGAAGGTCCCCACCGACGGCACGGTCGAGGAGGGCGACTCGGAGATCGACGAGTCGATGGTGACCGGCGAGAGTCTGCCGGTGGTCAAGACGGTCGGCTCCGCAGTGATCGGCGCGACCGTGAACACCATCGGCACGTTGCGAGTGCGGGCCACGAAGGTCGGGGCTGATACCGCGCTGGCGCAGATCGTGGCCCTGGTGCAGGAGGCGCAGAACTCCAAAGCGCCCGGACAGCGCCTCGCAGACCGAGCAGCGTTCTGGCTGGTGTTGGTCGCTCTGATCGGCGGAAGCGCGACCTTCCTGACCTGGTGGCTGACGGGCGCCTCGGTGCCGACCGCGATCCTGTTCGCCATTACGGTCGTGGTCATCACCTGCCCCGACGCTCTGGGCCTCGCCACTCCCACCGCGATCATGGTCGGCACCGGCCTCGGTGCCCAACGAGGTGTGCTGTTCAAGAATGCCAGCGCGCTGGAATCCGCCGCGAATATCGACACCGTCGTCCTGGACAAGACCGGCACCCTGACCAAGGGCGAACCCGAGGTCACCGACTACCTGCCGATCGGGATGGACGGCATCGAACTGTTGTCATTGGCCGCCGCCGCGGAACGCGAGTCCGAGCATCCCCTGGCTAAAGCGGTCGTCGCCTATGCCGACGCGCACAAGGTCCCGCGGCTCACCGCCACCGCGTTTCGCAACATCACCGGCCTCGGGGCAGTCGCGACGGTAGACGGACGCCGCGTCGTGATGGGCAACGCCCGGCTGATGGCCGAGGAGGGAATCGACATCAGCACGATTTCAACGGCGCAGAACGACCTTGCCGCCACGGGCCGTACGGCGATCGCCTTCGCCGTCGACGGCACAGCAGCCGGGGTGATCGCTCTGGCCGACGCGCCACGAGAAACCGCGGCGGCATCAATTGCTGCCTTGCACGAGTCCGGTATCGAGGTCGTCATGCTCACCGGTGACAACGAGCCCACCGCCAAGCGCATTGCCTCCCTGCTGGGCATCGACACCGTCATCGCCGAGGTCCTCCCGCAGGACAAGTCCGCCAAGATCGCCGAACTGCAACGCTCGGGCAAGAAGGTCGCGATGGTCGGCGACGGCGTCAACGACGCGCCCGCCCTCGCACAGGCTGACCTCGGTATCGCGATCGGCGCAGGCACAGATGTCGCCATCGAGACCGCCGACGTGGTGCTGATGCGCTCGGACCCGCTGGATGTCGCGGTCGCGCTGCGGATCGGCACGGGCACGGTGCGCAAGATGCGCCAGAACCTGGGCTGGGCCATCGGCTACAACGTGATCGCCCTGCCGATCGCCGCCGGCGTGTTCTACCCCTCGTTGGGCCTCATGCTCAGCCCGGAGATCGCCGCCATCTCGATGTCTGGCTCGAGCGTGATCGTCGCCGTCAACGCCCTATTGCTGAAGCGACTTCGACTACCCGCCCAAACCGCGACCGCTCCAGCCACGACTGCGAGCCGTCCCGAGGCGACGCCGGTGCCCGTTTGACTCGACGCCCATCTTCCACCGAAATCACCCATCCAATCGGTCTGATTGGCCTAGTTTTCGAGCGTCGCCGTGGCCTCAAATTCAAGCGTCGCCGACACTAGTCTGGTCAGATGTCGCAGAACAAGGGGGGCAGGTCTCGCAGCGAAGGCGCTCGCGAGGCCATTCTCGCCGCGACGCGCCAGCTTCTTGTTGAGCGTGGGTACGATCGACTCACTATTGAGGGAGTCGCCGCTCTTGCCGGAGTCGGAAAACAAACGATATACCGATGGTGGGGATCCAAGTCGGCCCTCGTCGCTGAGTATGTGACCCACGACGACACGTTGGTCGCCGACGCCGGTGTGCCCGACACGGGCGACCTTCAGGCAGACCTCGAGAGCTGGCTGGAAGATGCGATCGCACGCTCCAATTCGCAGCCCACAGCAGGACTGCTGCGGGGCCTTGTCGCTGCCGCCGCAGAAGACAGCAGTGTTGCCGAGAACCTGTTCGCGAGTCTCTCGGGTCGCGCAGAGCAGGCGCTGATCGCGAGGGTGCGGCAAGCGAAACCGGTATCGGCAGAGACGGCCCGGATCACTGTCGCTGCGATAACCGGTGCCATCATCTACGCACTCCTGACCAACCGGCCCCTCCCTGAGGGATCGGCCGCCGTCCTCGCGGGACTGATCGATGGAGGGCTGTCGCGCGAATAGCCGCTGATGGCGTAGTGTAGTTACGAGACGGAGCGGTTCGAAACCGTCAACTCAGCCACGCTATGTCCCAGGAGGATGCGTATGTCCGCTGCCAAGCCACTTTCGGCCAAGTCATCAGTGAGCGAATGGCTCAAGCACCCGCTCGGAGGCGCCCTCCTTCGCCGCATGCTCGCCGACGGCGGAATGGATGAGAGCGTGTTGCGCACCGTGCGGCTGCTCTCCCTTCAACGCCTCGTGAGCCTGAGCAAGGGAAGGCTCGCGCAGGAGACCGTCGATCAGATGGTCATCACCGCCAACGGCGGGGTGATCCACGATGACCCTGTCGAGCCGGTCGCGGATGTGCCGGTGACGGAGCACCACCGCGAGGTCGTCGTGGTGATCGGCGTGGGAGGAATGGGCCAGACGATCGCGCGGCGCCAGGGGTCAGGCAAACGCCTCGTGCTCGCCGACTTCAGCCAGGGAGCACTCGACTTCGCCAGCGAAAGCCTTCGCGACGAAGGATTCGACGTGACAGCGCTCACCGTCGATGTCTCGTCACGAGAGTCCGTGGCTGACCTCGCCGTCGCTGCCGAGAAACTCGGTCCCATCGTTCAGGTGGTCCACACCGCGGGACTCTCGCCGAACCAGGCGCCCACCCAGGCGATTATCGACGTCGACCTGGTCGGCGTCGCGCTTGTACTCGAGATCTTCGGGGCGGCCATTGCGCCGGGCGGAGCGGGAGTCGTCATCTCGAGCATGGCCGGGCACAGCGTCGACATCTCCGACGAGATCGAAGACCAGCTCGCCGTAGTTCCCGCAGACAGTCTCAAGGCGCTGGACGCTGTGACGGCACTTTCCGACCCCAGCGCTGCGTACGCCTTCGCGAAGCGCGCCAATCAGGTACGCGTGCAGGCCGAGAGTGTTGCCTGGGGGGCCCGCTCAGCCAGAATCAACTCGGTCAGCCCAGGGGTGATATCCACCCCGATGGGCCGTCAGGAGCTCGCCAGCGATCACGGCGACGTGATGGAGGCCATGATCGCAGGTTCCGGCACGGGACGGATCGGCACATCCTCGGACATTGCCGCGGCCGTTGCATTCCTGCTCGATCCAACCTCCAGTTTCATCACCGGCACGGATCTTCTCGTCGACGGCGGAGTCGTCGGCGCCCGTCGAGTTCAATAGCCACCGGAGCGATGATGCCTACCAACGGATTCAGCCGATCTCCCATCGACAAGGTCATCGGGCGCCTGATGGGATTGCCCAAGCCCGGCCGATACGCCAAACAGACGGTGCGCATCCCTTTGTCTGATGGGGTTGAACTCGGCGCCGACCTGTACCTGCCTGCGGGACCGGCCAAGGGGGTGCTCCTGGTGCGCGGGCCCTATGGCCGGGGAGCGATCATGTCCCTGATCTTTGCGAAGGTCTACGCGGGTCAGGGCTATGGGGTGCTTTTCGCCAGCAGCCGCGGCACCGCCGACTCGGGCGGTGACTTCGACCCGATGCGGACGGAGGCATCCGACGGCCAGGATGTCGTCGTCTGGATGCGAGAGCAATCCTGGTACCCGGGACGATTCGCAACGGTCGGCGGGTCCTATCTCGGTCATACCCAATGGGCTCTTCTCAGCAACCCGCCGGCGGATCTCGCCGCCTCCGTCATCCAGGTGGGGCCACATGATTTCGCGGAGCACACCTGGGGCACCGGTACCTTCAACCTCGACTTCATCGGCTGGAGCGAGCAGATCGCCTCCCAGTCGAAGACCGGCATCGCAGCCATCATCGCGCAGGCAACATCCGACCGTCGGGTCGGGTCGGTACGGGACTCGCTCCCTCTGGCGGATGCGGCCGAGGAACACTTTCGCGAAACCGCCCCCTGGGTTAGCCAGCGCCTCCGTACCCCCGACATCTCGGATCCGTACTGGCGACCCATGCGCCATTCGGAGGCGATCGAGAAAGTGGCCACGCCCGTCCTGCTGCTCACGGGGTGGCAGGACATCTTCCTGCGCCAAACCTTCGTTCAGTACGAACGACTGCGCGAGCGGGGGGTCGAAGTCGGGATGACCGTCGGCCCGTGGACGCACACCGGCTTCACGTCGGTCGCTGCGCCGATCATGACGCGAGAGGCGATCGCATGGTTCGACGAGAAACTGGCGGGTCACGCGCCAGCCCGCCCGTCGCCGATCAAGGTGTTCGTCACCGGAACCGACCGCTGGCTCGAGCTACCCTCGTGGCCCCCGGCATCAGTCGAGCAGCGGCTCTACCTACATCCCGAACGACTCGCGGCGGACGTGGTGCCAGCGGATGGGCCGGAGCTCGAGTTCATTTACGACCCCCACGACCCGACCCCGACGATAGGCGGCCCAATCCTGCCGGGCGGCGGCTATCGGGACGACTCCGCGCTCGCCGCCCGAGGCGATGTGCTCGCATTCACGAGCGACCCACTCGAGGCGGATCTGACGGTGATCGGCACGGTGCAGGTCAAGCTCGCGCATCACACGCAGCTACCCGACGCCGACCTCTTCGTCCGGCTATCAGAGGTGGACCTCCGGGGCAGGTCTCACAACGTGACCGAGGGGTATCAGCGGCTTCCACGGGATCGCGCCGACGCTGTCATCGAATTCCCTCTTCTGCCCACGGCACATTGCTTCCGTGCGGGAACCCGGATCCGACTGCTGGTCGCCGGCGGCTCGTTCGCCCAGTTCGCACGAAACCCTGGCACCGGCGTCAACCCCCTCACCACCACCGACCTCAGGACCAACCGACACGTGGTGTCCCTCGCCGGGGGAGCTTCCGTGATGACCCTGCCTGTGGTTCCGCACATGTTCCCGCCCGCAGTCGCTCCAGCATCAGCCTGAAGGTGGATCTGAGGGTGTCGTCGTTCACGACTCATCACATGGGTGGATCTGAGGGGACTCGAACCCCTGACCCCCTGCATGCCATGCAGGTGCGCTACCAGCTGCGCCACAGACCCGTAGCCCCGCAAGCGGGACAACCGCATCAGCTTACAACACCGGCGTGCGCGCGCGAATCCCACCGGAGCCCCAGGATGGAAGCATGACGAGCGAGCCGATCACCGTCGCGATCACGCGACATGTGGACCCCGAGCGGGCGAAGGAGGTTGCCGCGTGGGCGCGCGCGGGTGAGTATCTGCTGTCGGAATCCCCGGGGTATCTCGGCTCGGGCTGGATCCGTCCCGACCCGACGAGCACCGAGTGGCACATGCTGTTCCGGTTCGTGGATGCCGAGAGCCTCGCGACGTGGGAGCGGTCACCCGAGCGGGCTTGGTGGGTGGCATCCGCTCAGGGGCTCGTCGAAGATGGCACGCAGGTGCGCCGCACCGGCATCGAGGGCTGGTTCGATACACCCGCGTCGGTGGAGGTTATTAGCTCGGCTCCCCCGGCGCCGCCGCGCTGGAAGCAGATGGTGGCGATCTTCCTGGTCTTCTACCCGCTGAGTCTCGGGGCGAATGCGCTGCTCGGCGCGTTCATCCCGGACTGGCCGCTGTGGGCACGCGCGCTCGTCGCGGTCGTGCTGGTCACGCCGGTGATGACCTACCTGGCGCTGCCGTTCGTCACCCGCGCGCTGCGTCCGTGGCTCATGCGTGGTCGAACGGGCTGAACTACGCCAGCGGGGTTCAGCCGAAGAGGTTGCCGAGGAACCCGGCGATGCCGCCCTCGTCGTCGTCGTCGCGCCGACGCCGGTCGTTGCGCGGGTCATCCTCGTAACGCCGGTCGGTGCGCGAGTCGGCGGCAGAGGCGGTCGAGCGGTCGATGATCTTGTCGAGTTCGCCGCGATCGAGCCAGACGCCGCGGCACGTCGGGCAATAGTCGATCTCGATGCCGCTGCGCTCGCTCATAACGAGGGTGGAAGAGTCGGTAGGACACTGCATGCGTCCAGTCAACCGACCACACCTTGGGGAAACCCTGGATGCTGCCCAGTGACCGCCGAGACTACTGCTGCGGTGCCGGAGCTGGCAGGTCGAGGGCGATGACGGGGCAATCTTTCCAGAGCCGCTCGAGCGAGTAGTACATGCGGTCTTCCTCGTGGAAGACATGCACGACGAGGTCGCCGAAGTCGAGCAGCACCCAGCGACCCTCGCTCCTCCCCTCGCGACGGAGCGGCTTGGCGCCCGCCTCGATGAGCTTGTCTTCGATCTCGCCGGCGATCGACATCACGTTGCGCTCGTTGCGCCCGGTGGCGAGCAGGAAGATGTCGGTGAGCGGAAGCGGCCCGGACACGTCGAGTGCGACGAGGTCTTCCGCCTGTTTTTCGTCGGCGGCGGCGCTCGCTATGCGCAGCAGTTCGCGGGCGCGTTCAGAGGCCGCCACGGTGTCCTTCGGTGTTCAGGATCAGATGACTTCCGTTGCGAGGGCGACGACGAGCAGCGTCACGACGACGACGACCATGCCGGATGCCGACACGATCAGAGCGGTGAGCGCACGGTTGCCCTGGGTTGGCTTGCTGTTCGCGATGACCTGACCGCGCGTGCCGGTGTGGCTCGACACGGCCCTGATTGCGCGAATCGGCACGGAGTCGGTATTGACCAGCTGATGGTCGCCCGGGTCGAGCAGGTGGTCGATGTCGGACTCGTCGATCGGCGAGTGCGCGCCGGTCGACGACAGAGCACTCGGGAGGCTGATCGAGTCGGTGAGCATGACCTCACCGGTCGTCATGTTGTGTCCGGGGATCGACGGCAGCACGAGGGCGCTCGTCGTGATCGCGCCCGATCCGACCCGACGCGAAATCTTGGATTCGTTGACCTGGGTGCGATCGTCGATGTCGGCTTGAGTGGTCCAGTGCCCGATGGGGCGTTCGCCGGTCGTCGGCGCGGGTGCCTGCGGAAGCACGACGGGGTATTGCTCGGCCACGGGCGGCGCGAGCTGCGGCATCATCTGCTGTTGCGGCATCTGCTGTTGCGGAACCTGCTGTTGCGGCACCTGCTGCGCGGGAGCCTGGGCTACCGGCGGCGCGAACATCGCGTCGAAGGCGCCGAGACCGTCCTCGGGCGCCACGTCGGCGTTCGGTGCGGCACGGCGACCGTCGCGACGGGATGTCGACGGGGCTACGCCCGCCGAGCCAGAGAGGGCGTCGAACTCGGCCATAGCGGAGTCGAGCTGCGTCGAAGGCGCGGGGGCGGGCGGCGCGACCTGCGCGACGGGGGGTGCCTGGTACACCGGCGCCGGTTGGGGCTGCGGCGGCACGGCCGGCTGGTACGGAGCGGCCGGGGGTTGGTATGCGGCAGGAGCGGGCGGAACGTATGCGGCAGGTTGCGGGAGGTAAGCGGCCGGCTGCTCCACGATCGGGGTCGCGTCGGTCGGAACGGCGGTGATGCCATGGATGTCACGGATCGCGCGCAGTTCGCGTCGAGTCAGAGTCTGTTCGCTCGGCTCGCTCGCGAGGGATGCGGCGAGTGACCCGCCGCCCAGCGGAGCCATCGGCGCACGAGCCTGGGTGTGGTGGTCCAGCGCCCCACTGTCACGCTCGTAGTCCGGAGCCCACGCGGGAGGCGCGGTGCGCGCTTCGGGGCTGAAGTCACGGGGGCGGAACGACTGCGGAGCCGGTGGCTCGGGAGCGGCCTGCGGGGCCTGAGGCTCGGGCGTCGAAGAGCGGCGTCCGCGGGACGGGGCACTGTCGTAGCCGGGAAGCGGCGGACGGTTCTGGGTGACGTAGCTCAGGGGCTCACCAGCACCCGCGGCAGTGCGCGGGGTCTGCGGCGGGGCGAACGGCGGGGCCGACGGATCGACCCTCTCGCCCTGCCGGACCGCGCGCCGCGACTGCAGCGGCGGATCCTGATATGTCGTCATGCCCTATCTCCGATAGCGGGGACCCGGTAGAGGTGGTGCTTGGAGATGTACTGCACGACACCATCGGGAACCAGGTACCACACCGGGAAACCCCGGCCGACTCGCTGCCGACAATCAGTGGAAGAGATTGACAGTGCGGGTACCTCAAGGGAGCTTACGCGCTGCTCCGGTAATCCGCGAATACTCAGTGGATGCCCAGGGCGAGAAACCGCGACGAAATGCGCCAATTCCCAGAGCTCGGCGACGTCTTTCCAGTCGAGAATTTGGGCCACCGCGTCAGCCCCCGAGATGAAGAACAGCTCGGCATCCGGCCGGTCTCGACGGATGTCGCGCAGGGTGTCGATCGTGAAGGTCGGGCCGCCGCGCTCGATGTCGACGCGGCTCACTGAGAACCGTGGATTGGACGCCGTCGCGATGACGGTCATCTCGTAGCGACGTTCCGCCGACGAGACGGCTTCTTTCATCCACGGCTGCCCGGTGGGCACGAACACGACTTCGTCGAGGTCGAAGCTCTGCTGAACTTCGCTCGCGGCGACGAGGTGGCCGTGGTGGATGGGGTCGAAAGTACCGCCCATGACGCCGACGCGTGGTCGACGCGTCGCGCCCTCGGTCACCGTCGGGACCCTAGTGGTGTGCGTCCTGGTGGCTGCCGGCGTCGGAGGTCTTGTCGTTGTGCCGGTGGGACACGTCGCGGTAGCTCCAGGTCACGATGGCGAGCAGCAGGAAGATCGCTGCGGCAATCACCGGGAACGCCCAGGTGGGCAGCACCAACTCGGCGAGCTCCTCATGGGCTTCGATCGGGAGCGACGTGAAGAGCGACATGGCTCCCATGCTAGCGAGGCGTACGCGTCAGCCGCGCACTTGGCCGGCGCCACGCACGAGCCATTTGGTGCTCGTCAGCTCCGGCAGCCCCATCGGGCCGCGCGCGTGCAGCTTCTGCGTCGAAATTCCGACCTCGGCGCCGAACCCGAATTCGCCCCCGTCGGTGAACCGCGTGCTCGCGTTCACCATCACCACGGCCGAGTCGACTTCGGCGAGGAACCGTTCCGCCCGGGCGAGGTCGTT
>NZ_JANMSQ010000042.1:0-6358 GCF_031389465.1 Pseudolysinimonas sp. | reverse complement strand
ACCAGCTCGTGCACCACACCGCCCGAGTTCCGGACTACTGGACCGAGCTCGAGGATGCCGGGATCGGCTTCAGCGACGCCGCCGACCACGCCCGCATCCTCGACGCCATCCGCCGGCTCACCCGACTCGAGTCCGGCAGCGGCTACAGCTACTCGAACTCCCACTACATCCTGCTCGCCGAGGTCGTAGGGCGAGTGAGCGGTCAGCCACTGCCGGTCTTCCTCGCCGAGCGCATCTTCGCGCCGCTGGGGCTCGACATGGAGTTGACCCCGAGCCTGGTCGCCCCGGATGTCGCACTCTCGTACGACGCGAACGACCAGTTCCAGCCGCCGGGCTGGACCGCCTTCGGCGCGATCGGCATCTTTACAACGCCGTCGGAGCTCGTGCGCTGGGGGGATCAGTACCGCGCGGGCGAGATCATCCAAGACGACTTCGCGGTCGGCGCCTCTGACGAGGGCACGGGCGAGCTGTACGCAGCAGGCATGGACATCGAGACTGACGGCGACCTCAACCACAACGGACGCTTCGGCGGCTACACCTCGACCTTCACCGTGTCGGCTGATCGCGAGACGACGATTGCGGTGATGTGCAACGGCCACGCCGCGAACCGCTTCGGGCTCGCCGACGCACTGTGGGCGATCTGGGCTCCGCCCGAGGATCCCGACGCCCCGACCCCCGCACCGACCGAGGAGGTAGCTCCGTGACCCGCGCGCTCGCCGTGGTGCTCGCCCCTATCGTGCTCGCGCAGGCCGCTCGGTTGCGGCGCACGACCCCGCTGTTGCCCGCCCCCGAGGGAGAACGCGTCGGCGGCAAAGGCAAGCTGCGCCTCGTGGTCGTCGGCGACTCGACCGCTGTCGGTACCGGGGCCGAATCCCTCGACGACGCCCTGCCCGGTCGGCTCGGGAAGCTGCTCGGGGCGCGCTGGCGGGTTGTCGGTCGCAATGGCGCGACCGCTGCCGACGTGCTGCGCGATCACGTCGACGAGGCCGCCGGCGGTCCCGCCGACGTCGCCGTGCTGATGGTCGGCTGGAACGACGCCCTCAAGCTCCGCTCGGATCGTGCTTTCGCCCGCGACCTCGGCTCGCTGATCGATCGGCTCGTCGCTGCCAGCCCGAAGGGGCGGGTCGTCGTCGTCGGTCCGCCGGTCTTCGCGAACTTCGCCGTACTGCCCCGACCGCTCCGCAACGCTCTCGGCGCCCATGCCGCAGGCCTTGCACGGGTGAGCGCCCGCGTCGCCGCCGACCGCGAGGTCGACTTCGCTCCCGGTTTCGACGGGCAGTCCGTCTCGTCCGACGGCTTCCATCCGGACCGCCGCGGCTACAAGTCGATCGCCGCCGGCATCGTCGCGACCCTCGCGTCGTGACCCGGTACCTGCTCGGCGTCACCGGGGCACCGGGCGCCGGCAAGAGCACCTTCGCGGTCACCGAGCAACGCCGCCTTTCCGAGGAGGGCATGGCGGCAGCCGTTCTCCCGATGGACGGCTTTCACCTGTCCCAGTCGGAGCTCGTGAGACTCGGCCGGCGCGACCGGATGGGCGCTCCCGACACCTTCGACGTCGACGGCTTCGTCGCCACGCTCGAACGGCTGCGGGCTCCCGGCGCCGTCACCGCCCCCGGATTCGACCGCAAGATCGAGGAACCCGTTGCGGATGCGATCGAGATCGGCGCCGACATCCGCATGGTCATCGTCGAGGGTAACTACCTGCTGCACGACCGCGACGGCTGGGAGCGTGTGCGGCCACTGCTCGACCGGGTGGTCTTCCTCGCGCTCGACGACACCGTGCGGCGCGAACGGCTGATCGCCCGGCACGTCGCGTTCGGCAAGTCGCCCGTCGAAGCCGAGGCGTGGGTGGCTCGATCCGACGACCCGAACGCCGCGCTCGTCGCCGCGACCGCGCACCGCGCCGACGAGGTCATCGTCGAGGGTGCCGCGTAAGCTGAACTCGCATCCCACCCGTCTTCCTCGAGGAGTTCCGTTGCCCACGATCGTCGTCGAGGTCATGCCCAAGGCGGAACTACTCGACCCGGCCGGCAAAGCCGTCGCTGGAGCGTTGCGCCGTGAGGGCGGTCACCCGTTCAGCGACGTGCGGATCGGCAAGCGCTTCGAGCTCACCGTCGAGGGCGAGGTGACGGATGCCGTGCTCGCGCAGGCGCAGAAGCTCGCCGACGAGATGCTGAGCAACTCCGTTATCGAAGACGTCGTGAAGATCAGCGTGCTCGAAGGCACCTCCGCGTGAAAATCGGCGTCGTCACCTTTCCCGGCTCGCTCGACGACCGTGACGCCCAGCGCGCCGCGCTCATCGCGGGCGCCGAACCGGTGGCCCTGTGGCACGGTGACCACGACCTGCAGGGTGTCGACGCGATCGTGCTGCCCGGCGGCTTCAGCTACGGCGACTACCTGCGCTGCGGCGCGATCGCGGCCCGATCGCCGATCATGCGCGAGGTGATCGACGCCGCGAACGCCGGGATGCCGGTACTCGGCATCTGCAACGGCTTCCAGGTGCTCGTCGAAGCGCACCTGCTGCCCGGCGGCCTGATCCGCAACGACCACGGCGACTTCGTCTGCCGCGACCAGGGTCTGCGCGTCGAGAACGCATCGACCGCGTGGACCAACGGGTTCACGGAAGGCCAAGAGATCACGGTCCCCCTGAAGAACGGTGAGGGCGGCTTCATCGCCGACGCCGAGACGCTGACACGGCTCGAAGGTGAGGGCCTCGTCGCGTTCCGCTACACGGGGCTCAACCCCAACGGTTCGCTCAATGACATCGCCGGGCTGACCAACCCGGCGGGCAACGTCGTCGGGCTCATGCCCCACCCCGAGCACGCCGTCGAGCCTGGGTTCGGTCCCGACACCGACGTCGCGATGCGGTCGGGCGTCGATGGGCTGACCTTCTTCACCAGCGTGTTGCGGCACGCGCTCGCGCGCGCCTGAGGGCCTCCTCCCCAGACGGCGTTCCTCGGGCCGATCCACCACGACGAGTGGCGGCACCGCGACCTGGTGGGGATACTGGGATCGTGCTGGGCATGACCGAACCACAGGTATGGGTGCTCATCGGCGTCTTCGCCGCCAGCATCTTCGGCATGTTCACGATCGTCTCGACGCTCTTCATCCGCGTGATCCGCTCCGAACTCGCCGGACTCCGCGGAGAGTTCACCGGGCTCCGCGGAGAGTTCACCGGACTCCACGGAGAGTTCACCGGACTCCACGGAGAGTTCGCCGGACTGCGCAACGAGATGAATGCCCGCTTCGACGGCTTGGAGCAGCGGGTCGATGGGATCGATCGCGACGTACAGGCACTCGTGAAGCACACCTTCGGTCTCGACCGCGGCTGAGCGCTCCAGGTCCGCGTCACATCCCGAGCGCGAACGACCCGAAAATCCCCGCAACGGTGATCACGAGTGTGAGCACCACGATGGCGACGATGAGCACGAGCGACCAGCGCACGCCGTTCCGGCTGAGGAATCCCTGGTCGAGGCGACGCCCGGCAGGAGCGACGTTGCTGTCGGTGCCCGCCGCGCGCGGGTCGGAGTAGTTCTCCGCCTGGTCGATCGCCTTGGCGCCAAGCAGCCGCACGATCTGCTCGAGCCGATCCCAGACCGCGGAGTTGTGAAGGTCGAAGAGGTGCGGCGAGTAGATCGTCAGCCGATTACCGATCACCTCGACGTCAAGGTCTCCCGTCTCGTCGATGAGCAGCGCCATGACGTCGGGAGTGAACAGGTAGAGGGCATCCCGTTCGTAGCCCGCCGGGGCGTACAGCGCGAAGTGAGTGTCGAAGTCGCCCTCGAGCGAAACCCGTTGCGGGCGGGCGTCCGGGATCGGAAGGCTCGTGCCGTTCGCGTGTGCGTCGACGACGAAATGCGGGAGCGCCCGCGGCAGGCGGATGCTGAGGTACCCGTGGTCGCTGCGGCGATGCGTGCGCCGGGTCATTGTGACGCGAACCGTGCCGAACTGCTCGGTGCGCGTGCCGCCGACCTGCCCCGCGACGTTGCCGACCTCGAAGGGGATCGACCCGGTCGCGACGACATGGTCGGTGACGACAGCATCCAGCAGTGCTCCGAACACCGCGCCCTCGATCATCGGCGGTGGCGCGGTCGGTTCGTATCGCCAACCGCGTTCCGCCGCAAATGCTGCGAGGTCGATCTCCATGACCCGAAAGGTACCGGCCCGCAGTTCACAGCGACAGTCAGCCCTTCGTAGAACCCGCCAGCAGTCCGCGCACGAAGTAGCGCTGCAGGGCGAAGAACACGACCAGCGGCACGAGGAGCGAGATGAACGCGCCCGCTGGCAGCAACTCGGCGTTCTGGCCGAACTCACCGGTGAGCTCGGCCAGGGCTCTCGTGATCGGTGCCGCCGCTCCATTGGCGAAGATCAGCGCGACGAGCAGGTCGTTCCAGACCCAGAGGAACTGGAAGATCGCGAACGACGCGATCGCCGGGAGCGACAGCGGAAGCACGATCCGGAAGAAGATCTGGCCGTGGCTGGCTCCATCGACGCGGGCGGCCTCGATGACGTCGGACGGGATCTCGCTGATGAAGTTGTGGAGATGGAAGATCGCCAACGGCAACGCGAAGATGGTGTGCGCGATCCACACCTGCGAGAACTGCCCGGCATTTCGCAGGCCCTCGTAGAGCACTCCGTCGCCGACCGTGATTCCTCGCGAGAACAGCGAGAGCAGCGGAACGAGGGCCATCTGGATCGGCACGATCTGCAGCGCGAACACCAGCACGAAGAGCACATCGCGGCCCTTGAACTTCATCCAGGCGAACGCGTAGCCGGCCAGCGAGGCGATGACCAGCGGGAAGACGGTAGCCGGAATCGAGATCGCGATCGAGTTGAAGAATGGCCCGAGCAGGCTTTCCCTGCCGAACAGCACCGCCTGGTAGTTCTCGAGCGTGACGGTGGGGTTGACGAAGATCTCCCACCAGCCGGAGCGCTGCGTCTCGACCTCAGGCCGGATCGAGGTGATGAAGAGACCGACGGTCGGCACGGTCCAGAACACGGCGATGACCAGTGCGGCGATCGTCGCGCCCCGGCTGGTGAGTCTCTGCTTGGTGCGCCGCGTCGCGGCCTTCAGCGCCGACTCGGGCAGTGCCGGGTTGGCCGTCATGGAGGTGGTCATCGGAGCTCCCGTGCCTTCTGAATGTGACGTGCGTTGTAGATCACGATCGGCAGCACGAGCAGGAACAGCACGACGGCGAACGCCGCCGACCGTCCGGCTTCGAACTTCTGCAACAACGTGACCATCTCATTGGCGATGACGCCGGTGTCGGGGTAGGCCAAGCCCATGGTGCGCACGATGTCGAAGACCTTCAGCGACGCGATCGAGATCGTCGTCAGCACCACGATGATCGAGGGACGGATTGCCGGGATCGTGACGTTGACGAAGCGCTGCCACGCGTTCGTGCCGTCGAGTTGAGCCGCCTCGATCTGCTCGATCGGAACCCCCTTGATCGACGCCGAAAGAACGACCATCGCGAATCCGGTCTGCACCCAGATGAGCACCACCATCAGCAGGAAGCTGTTGAGCGGCACCTGTTGGAGCCAATTGACCGGCTCGCCGCCGAAGAGGGTCACCAAGCCGTTCAACACGCCGATCTGGCTTTCGCCTTCGGGGCGGTAGGCGTAGACGAAACGCCAAATGATGCTCGCGCCGACGAAGGAGATGGCCATCGGCATGAAGACCAGGATCTTGAAGAACTTCTCACCCCGCGACTTGTCGATGAAGACGGCGTAGGCCAGTCCGAGCGCAGTCGAGAACGCGGGCACCACGAGCACCCAGATGATCGTGTTGCGGATGACGACGAGGTTGGCGGGTTGGCTGAAGATCCAGACAAAGTTATCGAACCCGATCCAGTTGCCGCGGTTGCTCTGAAACGACAGGAAGATCGTCTGGATCGACGGGTAGACCAGGCCGATCAGCAGCAGCACGATCGCGGGGGCGAGAAACCCGACCAGCGCGAACAGGTAACCCTTGCCCTGGCGGCTCCGATAGTCGAGCAGGAAGAACAGCCCGCCGAACACGATGGCAGCGGCGACCGCCCACCAGACCGAGCCCAGGAGCAGGAAGATGATGCCCGGAATGACGAGGCAGGCCGCAAAGCGGATGATCGTGAACTTTCGTCCTGGCCGGGGTGCGACCTCGATCAGGAGAACGATCGCAGTCGCGGCTACCAGGAACAGCCCCACGACAATGGGGATCTGGGCCAGGGGCGGGAGACTACCGATCCAGGTGAGGAGATCTTTCATGATCGCCTTTCGTGGTCAACGCTGACGACGGATGTTTAGACAGTACTCGGGTGCACCATGGAGGCGGGGGGGGCCGGGGGGAAACGGGCCCCCCCCCCCGGGAACACCACAA
>NZ_JANMSQ010000019.1:0-15579 GCF_031389465.1 Pseudolysinimonas sp. | reverse complement strand
CGAACTCGGGCTACCCGACCAGTTCCTCGACCACGGCGATCGCGGTGAGATCCTCGCCGAGGTGGGCTTGTCGGATCAGCAGATCGCTCGCGACATCGTCTCGCAAGTGCTGGGCACGCGCATCCCGGTTGCCCGACCGCTACCCGACGACGCTGTCGTCGTCGACGGAGCGTCGAAGATTCGAGAATAGCTCCGGCTGGCTGAGACTTGTTCACTCTCGGCGGAACATCCGCGGAGCGTCGAGTCGGCGGTCCGCGCTAGCGTGAAAGCACAGGCACTCGCCGAACACCCATGGAGGAATCGTGAGTCATTCGAGCACGTCCGAAGGCGCGACGGCCTCGGCCGAGCAGGCCGACCGCCTCGATCCGAAGTCACGGAGGGTGCTCGTCCTCCTGCTCGCGGCGGTTTTCGTCGTCTTCCTCAACGAGACGACGATGGCGGTCGCGATCCCTACGATCATCGCCGATCTCGGAATCACGGCGGCGGAAGGTCAGTGGCTCACGACCGGATTCGCCCTCACGATGGCCGTGGTCATCCCCGTCACGGGATGGTTGCTGCAGCGGGTCAACACCCGACCGGTGTTCGTCACCGCGATGAGTCTCTTCACGACCGGAACACTCATCGCCGCCCTCGCGCCGGTGTTCGAGGTACTCGTCGTGGGTCGGGTGGTGCAGGCCATGGGCACCGCCATCATGTTGCCGCTCATGATGACGACGATCATGACGATCGTGCCGATGCACATCCGCGGGCGCATCATGGGCCGCATCTCGATGGTGATGTCGCTCGCCCCCGCGATCGGCCCCACCGTCGCCGGCTTCCTGCTGCAGGCGTTCGATCAGCAGTGGCGCGGACTCTTCTTCGTGATGCTGCCGCTTGCGATCGTCATGCTCGTTCTGGGCGTCGTGCTGGTACCCAATGTCACCGAGACGCGCGTCATCCCGCTCGACGCGCTCTCCGTGGTGCTTTCGGCTCTCGGCTTCAGCACGCTCGTCTACGGCCTCAGCAGTATCGGTCTCGCGGCAGAATCCGCGGCGCTTCTGCCGCCGTGGCTGCCGATCATTGTCGGCCTCGGTTTCCTGGCCGCGTTCGTGTTCCGTCAGTTCGCGCTCCAGCGCCGGGATGCCGCATTCCTCGACCTGCGCACCTTCCGGGCGCACACCTTCTCGCTCGCGATTGTGATGTTCTCGCTCGCGATGCTCATGTTCTTCGGCTTCGTGATCACGCTGCCGATCTACCTGCAGTACGCGCTGCAGCAGCCGACCGAGGTCATCGGGTTGGTGATGCTCCCAGGCGGGCTGCTCATGGGCCTGCTCGGACCGTTCGTCGGGCGCCTCTACGACCGGTTCGGCCCGCGCCCCCTCGTGATCCCCGGAGCCCTCGTCATCTCAGCATCGGTGTGGGCGTTCGCCCTGCTGCTCGGTGCCGAGAGCTCGGTGTGGCTCGTCGCCGCCATCCAGACGACGCTGTTCCTCGGCTTCGCCTTCCTCTTTCCCCCGTTGTTCACGGCGAGCCTCGGCGCGTTGCCGATGCACCTCTACTCGCACGGCAGCGCGCTCATCGCGACCATCCAGCAGGTCGCGGGGGCCGCAGGAGCCGCCGTGTTCGTCGCGCTGTTCACCGTCGCCCTCGCCACGTCTGGCACGACCGACGTCACTGTCGCGCAGCCGGCGGACATTGCCGATGGGGCGAAGCTGGCATTCCTGGCCGGCGCCTTCGTGTCGCTCGGAATCGTCGTCACCGCGTTCTTCGTGCGTCGGCCGGTCGCCCCCGAGATCCCTGACGTTTCACTGCCCGCCGAGGCTGAGGTCCCCGCGCACTGACCAGCAGAGCCGCTTAGGCCACTCCGACGATCCGCGGCGTGTGGAAGGTGCCGCCGAACACACGCTCGCTCGCCCCGACCCGGTCGAGGTAGGGGGTTGCGCCGCCCATCTGGAACGGCCAACCCGCCCCGAGGATGAGACAGAGGTCGATGTCCTCGGGTGCCCCGACGACCTTGTCCTCGAGCATCCGATGGATCTCGTCGGCGAGGCCGTCCTCGACCCGGGCGCGCAACTCCTCCGCGGTGTACGGCTTGCCATCGGCGATCTGGTGCTTCTTGACGATCTTCAGAACCTTCGGGTCGATGCCTTTGCTCTTCCCCTTCGCATCCTTCTCGAACAGGTGACCGAACTCGGCGAGCTCGTGCAGCGCGGGGCTCTCGAAGAACCGCTCCGGGAACGCGGCGTGATGGGTGTCGAGTACGTGCGCGCCGACCTTGAGTCCCACGAGTTCGAGCAGCACGAACGGATCCATCGGCAGCCCGAACGGCTTCACGGCCTCAACGACCGTGTCGAACGGCGTTCCGAGCTCGACCGCGTGCATCGCTTCGCCGAGCAACTTGGCGAGAATGCGGTTGACGACGAAGCCGGGGGTGTCGGCCGTGATGACCGCGTTCTTGCGCAGCTTCTGGGCGGTCACCATCGCCGTGCTGAGCGCCTCGTCGGTCGTCTTCGGGGTCTTCACGACCTCGATCAGCGGCATCACCGCGACCGGGTTGAAGAAGTGGAAGCCGACGACACGCTCCGGGTGCTTCAGTTTCGCGCCGATCTGCTCGACCGAAAGCGACGAGGTGTTGGTCGCGAGGATTGCCTCTGGCGAGATGTGCTTCTCGACGTCGGCGAAGACCTGCTGCTTGACCCCGAGTTCCTCGAAAACCGCCTCGATGACCCAGTCGCAGTCGGCGAAGTCGGCCTTGTCGGTCGTACCCGTGATGAGTGCCTTGAGCCGGTTCGCTTCGTCTGAGCCGATGCGGCCCTTGCCGAGCAGCTCGTCGATCTCGCCATGGATGGTCGAGACTCCCTTGTCGACACGTTCCTGGTCGAGGTCGGTGATGACGACCGGAACCTGCAGACGACGCACGAAGAGCAGGGCGAACTGCGTCGCCATGAGCCCGGCGCCGATGACGCCGACCTTGGTGACCGGGCGAGCGATCGCCTTGTCGGGTGCGCCGGCCGGCTTCTTGGCGCGCTTCTGCACCAGGTTGAACGCATAGATCGACGCCCGGAACTGGTCGCCCGAGATGAGGTCGGCGAGTGCCTCGTCTTCAGCGGCGAAGCCGGTCTTCTTGTCGGTGTTCTTCGCGGCCTTGAGCAGCTCGAGCGCACGGTAGGGGCTCTTCGCGACCCGGCCGATGCGCGAGGCGAGCATCTTGTCGGCGATGCCGATCGCGACATCCCACTTGACGGCGCGCTCCAGCTTGCCGGGCTCGTTCTTGCGCTTGACCTTGATCTTTCCGGTCAACACCCCATCGGCCCACTTCAGTGAGTCTTCGAGGAAGGTGGCCGGTCCGAAGATGGCGTCCGCCATCCCGAGCTCGAAGACCTCTTGGGGCTTGAGCACCTTGTTGTTCTTGAGCGGGTTCGAAATGACGACCTCGAGTGCGTTCTCGATGCCGATCAGGTTGGGCAGCAGCCACGCACCACCCCAGCCGGGGATGATCCCGAGGAACACCTCGGGCAAGGCGATCGCCGCCGCCGATGAGTCGATCGTGCGGTAGTCGGCGTTGAGTCCGATTTCGACTCCTCCGCCGAGGGCGAGGCCGTTGATGAACACGAACGACGGCACGCCGAGGTCGCTCAGCTTGCCGAGCGTCTCATGGCCGAGCTTCGCCATCAGCAGACCGGTGTCACGGTCGGGGATCTCGCTGACCTTCGACAGGTCGGCGCCGGCGGCGAGGATGAACTGCTTGCCGGTGACCGCGACCCCCGCGATCTCCTTCTTCGCTGCCCGTGCCTTCTGCGCGTCGAGCACGCTCCCGAGTTCGAGCAGCGTGGCCGGACCGAGTGTCGACGGACGGGTGTGGTCGCGTCCGTTGTCGAGTGTGATGAGGGCGAGCACCTTGCCGCTGCCCAGCTTGATGTCGCGCACGAACGAATGCGTCACGACCTCGTCGGGGTCGAGCCCGACCAGCTTGCTGAAGTCGGTCATCGCTTGCTTCCCTTGAAGTTCGGGTTCTCCCAGATGATGCTGCCGCCCTGGCCGAGGCCGACGCACATCGCGGTGAGACCGTAGCGCACCTCGGGGTGCTCTTCGAAGTGACGGGCGAGCTGGATCATGAGTCGCACGCCCGACGAGGCCAGCGGGTGACCGATCGCGATCGCGCCGCCCCAGGGGTTGACTCGCGGATCGTCGTCGTCGATGCCGAAGTGGTCGAGGAACGAAAGCACCTGCACGGCGAACGCCTCGTTGAGTTCGAACAGCCCGATGTCGGCGATCGTCAGACCTGCCGTGCGGAGAGCTTTCTCGGTCGACGGGATCGGGCCGATGCCCATGACCTCGGGCTCAACTCCGGCGAAACCGAAGGACACCATGCGCATCTTGGCGGTGAGACCGAGGTCTTTCGCGACGTCGGCGTTGGCCAGGAGCGACACCGTCGCACCGTCGGTGAGCGGAGAGGCGTTTCCTGCCGTCACCCTGCCGTGCGGGCGGAATGGAGTCTTAAGGGTTGCGAGGCCCTCCATCGTCGTTTCGGGGCGCATCCCCTCGACTTGGGTGGCGAGACCCCAGCCGGCTTCGCTCTTGATCGCGACCGGGATGAGGTCGGGCTGGATCTTGCCCGCAGCGTAGGCCGCGGCGACTTTCTGTTGGCTGCCCAGACCGAATCGGTCAGCGCGTTCCTTGGTGAGCGAGGGGAAGCGGTCGTGCAGCCGCTCGGCAGTGTTGCCCATGTTGAGGGCTTCCGGGTCGACCAGCTTCTCGGCGAGGAATCGCGGGTTCGGGTCGGCTCCGGCGCCCATCGGATGACGGCCCATGTGCTCCACGCCGCCGGCGATGCCGATGTCGTACTGGCCGAATCCGATCATGCTGCCGATCGTTGCGACGCTCGTCATCGCGCCCGCGCACATGCGGTCGATCGCGAACCCGGGAACGCTCAGCGGCAGCCCGGCGAGGATGGCGGCGGTGCGCCCGATGGTGAGCCCCTGGTCGCCCGTTTGCGTGGTTGCGGCGATCGCGACGTCATCGACGCGCTCAGGCGGGAGGTTCGGGTTGCGCTCCAGCAGGCCGATCATGGCCTTGACGATCAGGTCGTCGGCCCGAGTGTTCCAGTACTGGCCCTTCTCGCCCGCTCGGCCGAACGGGGTGCGAACCCCGTCCACGAAAACGACGTCGGATCTCTCGGCCACGATGCCCTCCAGCATTAATTGGGTGCGCCCTGATTCGTGCGAACACTGTCTTTTTGCGTACCGAGTCAGCCTAGGCAGGGGCCCCAGTGCCTCAGAATCCTTTGATTCTTCCTACGACTCGGGCTCTTCGGGGGTTTCCGGCTCTTGGGGAACATCCACAAAGGCTTGCGCGATCAACTGTGCGGTTGCCTCAACCTGCCAGTCGCGTGTGCCGAGCGCTGCGAGGGCCTCGCCCACGCTCTGCGGCGTGATGTCGGCGGGGGGAGCCCAGGCGACGCGGCGCAGCGTGTCGGGCGTCAACACGTTCTCGACGGGGATGTCGAGTTCTTCTGCGCGAGCCACGACGGCGGCCCGGGCACGCTTGAGGCGGCCGTCGGCTTCGGGGTTCTTGTCGGCCCAGACGCGAGGCGGAGGCATTCCGTCACCCGGGGGGCGGCTGACCGGAAGGTCGGTGGTTGCGAGACCGCGTTCGATGGCGCCCCACCAGCGGTCGAGCTGCGAGCGGCTGGCGCGACCGTTGAAGTCTTTCATCGCGGCGAGGTCGCGCTTCGTCGCGGGCAGCGCGCGCGCCGCGGCCAACAGCGAGGCGTCAGGCACCAGTCGCCCGGGCGCCGAGTCGATCTCGCGCGCGTAGTCGTCACGCGTCTGCCACAGTTCACGCGCGACGGCGAGGTTGCGCTGCTGGCGGAGGGCGTGGATGCCGGAGAGCCTGCGCCACGGCTCCTGTCGCGAGACGGGCTCTCGACGCAGCACGGCTGCGAACTCCTGTCGCGCGATGTCGGCTTTGCCGGCATCGTCGAGCAGTTGCCCGATCGCGTCGCGCAGGTCGGGAAGCAGCTCGACGTCGAGGGCGGCGTAGACGAGCCAGCTCTGAGGGAGCGGCCGAGTCGACCAGTCGGCCGCGGAATGCTCTTTCGCCAAATGGATGCCGAGCAGATCTTCGACGACGGTGCCCAACCCGACGCGGGGAAGGCCGGCGAGTCGTGCTCCGAGTTCGGTATCGAAGATCGTTTCGGGGTCGAGGCCCACCTCGCGCAGGCACGCGAGGTCCTGACTCGCGGCGTGCAGAATCCACTCCTCGCCCGCCATGGTGGTCGCGAGTTCGGTGAGGTCGCCGATGGCCGGCGGGTCGAAGAGGAACGCGCCCGCGCCACGTCGGTAGACCTGAATCAGGTAGGCGCGTTGGGAGTAGCGGAAACCCGACGCGCGTTCGGCGTCGACCGCAAACGGCCCACTGCCTGCGGCGAGTGCAGCGACGGCTTCGCGGTAGCCCTCGACGGTGTCGATGACGGCGACGGGCTCATGTGCTTCGGGAAGCGCAGCCGGGACCGCCTCATCTGGGGCGTCAGCCACGCGCCCCTCGCCGGTTCGGCATCAAGCCGACCGTCTCCGGGGTCGGCGGTAGCCCCGCGAGTCGGCACAACAGATCGCTCCAGGCTTCAACGGAGGCTCCGATCGCATGGGCGTCGGGGGTCCACGAGGCGCGCACTTCG
Source organism: Pseudolysinimonas sp. (assembly GCF_031389465.1). Taxonomy (GTDB): domain Bacteria; phylum Actinomycetota; class Actinomycetes; order Actinomycetales; family Microbacteriaceae; genus Pseudolysinimonas_A. Next base: position 8,924 of record NZ_JANMSQ010000019.1, on the reverse strand, counting down.
AGTTGCGCGCCATCGCTCTGGTGGGCGAGTTCGCCGAACCCGGTGGAGAGAACTTTGGTGGCCGTTCCCGACGCAGCCGAGTAGCCGGCGTCGCGCGCGGCGAGAGCGTCGGTGAGCCACGACCAGGCGACTTCGGCGACGAATGGGTCGAGCCCGATGTCGGTCTCGAGCGGCGCCTGCGCGAAGCAGACGACGCGGAACGAGCCGCCCCAGGCATCGGGGTGTTCGGGATCGAAGAGCAGCACGAAGCGTCCGGTGCCGAGCACCGAGTCGAGGCCGTGCTTCACCGGGATGACGTCGGCCGCCAGCGCGATGGCGTGCGGTGCGAGGCCGATGGGTGCGGGGATCTCGTTGAGTTGTAGCTCGGGGCGAGTGGTCGCACGGCGCACCGCCGTGAGGGCGCGCCCGAAAGCGGCCGGAACGACCGGGTCGGAGCGAACTGTGGCCACGACTGAACACTATGGTTTGAACCGGGAGCCCGTCACGTGCCACGCCGACTCACGTCCCGGCCACGGCGCTCGTTCCTGAGGAGGACCGGATGCCGAGCCGCACGAAGATCGCGATCAGCGGCGTAATCGGAACGCTCTCGCTCATCGGAGCGGCGGCCGTCGCGACCGCGGCGGTGAGCGTGCTCGTTGCGAGGAAGGTGCTCGTTCCGCCGTCGCGGCGAGAAGAGGATGTCGTCATCCGGTCGGTCGACCTCGACGCGGGTCTCGTGGTGCTCGACGCGACCGCCGACTCACGACTGCCCGGCGAATACAGTTTCTGGTTCAGTCGTGAATCGGGGCACGCACGCTTCGGGGAAATCGTCGCGTCCACCCCGACGACGGTGACCCGCCGCATCCTCGGTGTCGACTCGGGCGACCTCGCGGCGGCGCGACGCGGTCGCCTCACCGGGTGGTTCTACCTCACTCCCTCAGATCTGGGCGTACCGTTCGACGACGTTGCGATCGCAACTCCGCTCGGCGACGCACCCGCCTGGCTCATTCCGGCCGCAGACTCCTCATCGACCCGGTGGGCGATCCACGTGCACGGGCGCGCGGTCCGACGTCCGGAGACCTTGCGGGCGGTGCCGGTCTTCCGCGAGGCCGGATTCACCTCGCTCGTGGTGTCGTATCGCAACGACAACGAGGCGCCTCGCAGCGACGACTTCCGCTACGCGCTCGGCGACCGAGAGTGGCTCGACGTCGATGCGGCGATGCACTACGCGGTGAGCAACGGTGCGACGCAGATCGTGTTGGTCGGCTGGTCGATGGGTGGAGCGACGGTACTCCAGGCGCTCACGCGTTCCGCTGTCGGTGATCGGGTGAGCGGCGTCGTGCTCGAGTCACCGGTCGTCGACTGGATTGCCGCCCTCGACTTTCAGGTCAGGCTGCGGCGCCTCCCCGTGTTCGTGCGCTCGTTCGTCATCGTGCTGTTCAAGAGTAGATGGGGGCGGATCTTCACCGGTCTGGCCGAGCCGCTCGACATCGACAGACTCGACTTCGTGACGCGCGCGAAGGAACTCGATCGACCCGTGCTCATCCTGCACAGCGACGACGACGGCTTCGTGCCCTCGACAGCATCCCGGGCGCTGGCAATCGCGCGCCCTGACATCGTCAGCTACGAGGCTTTCGAGGTGGCGGGCCACACCAAGTTGTGGAACTACGACCGTGTCCGCTGGGAAGGTGCGATCCGCGACTGGGTGGCGAAGCTGCCCGACGGCACCGCTCAGCGCGAGGGCCGCCAGCGCGCGTAGAGCGCACCGGTCTCGTCGGCCAGGAGTTGGACGAGTTCGAGGTCACGCGGGCCTGGGGAGGCGCCGCCGAACAGCAGCTGCGGACGGCCGAGAATGCGCGGCACCGTGGTGAGGCAGATCTCGTCGACCAGGTCGGCCGCGAGAAGCTGACCGACGAGCCGCGGCCCGCCCTCACAGACGATGTGGGCGAGCCCGCGATCGCGCAGCGCGTCGAGCATGACGTGAAGAGGTACGGCCCGGTCGCCGTCGACGGCGAAGTACTCGAACGGCGCCGAGAAGGTGCGACGAGCCTGCTCTTCGGCGCCCGACGGACCGACCACGAGGATGCGTCCGGGCTCAATGTCGTCGCGCACCGCTGCGCCCGTGAAGTCACCCGTCGTCGTCAGCACCGTGAGATGGGTCGACCGCGGTACCAGCGAGCCTTCGGCGCGGAGGGTCGCGGCGCCGACGAGCACCGTGTCACTCACCGACCGGATGGCGCCGAGCACCGCGCGGTCGGCGCCGGAGGTGATCCCGGCGCTGGTGCCCTCAGCATCCGTCGTGCCGCCGTCGAGGGTGGCAACCAGGTTCACCCGCAACCCCGGGGGCGGGTAGAGCGCGGCGATACGAGCGCGCGCTTCGGGCGCGGTGGTGTCGATGACGTCCGTGTCGAACGCGTCGCCCACCGGCGACAGAGTGCGAAGGATCACGCCGCGGTCTTCTCGCGCACTTGGCGCTTCGTGCGGCCGAGGAGGGCCGACATCCCACGGATGCGCAGGGGGCTGACCGCCTCGGTGAGCCCGAGCGTGAGCGGATAGTCGTCGGGAACGTCGAGCACCTCATCGACGCTGAGGCCGGCAAGCCCTTGCGCGAGGATCGAGGCAAAACCGCGCGTCGTCGGCGCCTCCTTGGGTGCGCTCGCGTGCAGTTGCACGACGCCGTCTTCTACGTCGACGAAGATGAACACCGGCGACTGGCACTCCTCGACGCGCTCGAGCAGGTCGGGGTGATCCGCATACTTCAGCGGGAGCTCGGGCAACTCGTTCGCGAACTCGAGCAGCAGAACGAGTCGTTCATGCTGCTCGAGCGCGAGGAAGTCGGCGCGGATCGTCGCGAGCGCCGAGGGAAGTTCTGACTCGCTCACGACATCCAGCTTACGTGGCCGGTACCGCGCCCGGCTCGGTGCCCTTGACGATCGGCACGCGCACGGCGTTGCCCCACTCCGTCCACGAGCCATCGTAGTTGCGCACGCCCTCGAAGCCGAGCAGGTGGGTGAGCACGAACCAGGTGTGGCTCGACCGCTCTCCGATGCGGCAGTACGCGATGACGCTGTCGCCATCCTTCAGTCCGGCGCCGTCGCGGTAGATCGCATTCAGCTCGTCGGTCTTCTTGAACGTGCCGTCCTCGGCGACCGCCCTGGCCCACGGCACGCTTTGCGCGCTCGGAATGTGGCCACCACGAAGCGCGCCCTCCTCCGGGTAGGCGGGCATGGTGGTGCGCTCGCCCGAGTACTCTTCGGGGGAACGAACGTCAATGAGCGGGTTGCCGAAGTGGGCGAGCACGTCATCCTTCAGGGCGCGGATCGTCTCGTCCTGACGCTCAACGACGGGGTAGTCGGTTGGGGTCGGCTTCGTGGTCTCGGTGACGTACGGGCGGCTCTCGGCCTCCCACTTCGCGCGGCCGCCATCGAGCAGACGCACATCCTCGTGGCCGAAGAGCGAGAACACCCAGAGGGCATAGGCGGCCCACCAGTTGTTCTTGTCGCCGTAGATCACGACAGTCGAATCACGAGAGATGCCCTTGCTGGACAGCAGCTTCGCGAACCCTGCGCCGTCGAGGTAGTCCCGAACGTAGGCGTCGTTGAGGTCGGTGTGCCAATCGATCTTGACGGCGCCTTCGATGTGCCCGGTTTCGTAAAGCAGAACGTCTTCGTCGGATTCGACGACGACGAGGCCCGGGGTGCCGAGGTGCTCGGCGAGCCACTCGGTGCTCACGAGGCGCTCGGGGTGGGCGTAGCCGGCGAAGGCGGGGGAGGCGTCGGTCTCGACGGTCATCGGATGCTCCTGCAAGTAGGGTTGGTGCGTACCATCTCAGGGTAGGCAGTCGATCCTGTGCGGGCTTTCGTGCCGTAATAGTTCGACACGAATATCCCCGATCAAAGGCCCTGCCTGCATCCATGACCGCTCCGTTTGCGTCGCTCCTCGATCGCGCCCCGACGATGTCGGGCGACGAGATCGCTGCCTCGCTCGTTCCTCCCAGGCAGTTCGACGACGCGACGCTCGAGAACTACACCCCAGACCCCGACTACCCCTCGCAGGCCCAGGCGGTCGAGCGGGTGCGTGCCTTCGCCGCGGCCTGGAAGGGCGGCGGGGGAGGACTGTTCCGCAAGAAGGCACCGGAGCTGAAGCCCGGGCTGTACCTCGACGGCGGCTTCGGAGTCGGCAAGACCCATCTGTTGGCTGCGCTGTGGAAGCTGGCTCCCGGCCGCAAGTACTTCGGCACCTTCATCGAGTACACCGCGCTCGTCGGCGCGCTCGGGTACCAGGCCACGGTGAAGCTGCTCACCGGGTCGACGTTGGTCGCGATCGACGAGTTCGAACTCGACGACCCGGGCGACACGATGATGATGACCCGGTTGCTCGGCGAACTCGCCGAGACGGGCACCCGCATCGCGGCGACGTCGAACACCCCGCCGAATGCGCTCGGAGAGGGCCGGTTCGCGGCGATCGACTTTCTGCGAGAGATCCACGCCCTCGCGGCGCGCTTTGACATCCTGCGCATCGACGGGCTCGACTATCGGCGTCGCGACGTCGAAGGTCACGCGATCGCGTATCCAGATGACGTCGCGCTCGAGTCAGCCGCCGCTGCGCTTCGCGGCACGGTCACGATGGACGACTTCGACGTGGTGCTGCGGCATCTCGCGACCGTTCACCCGTCGCGCTACGTGAAGTTGCTGCACGGGCTGTCTGCTGTCGGGTTACGCGGTGTGCACGTGTTGCACGACCAAACCGACGCCTTGCGGTTCGTCGCCGCCGTCGACCGGCTCTACGACGGCCAGGTGCGGGTGCTGGCCACCGGCGTACCGCTCGACCAGGTGTTCGGCGACGACATGCTGGCGGGTGGGTACCGCAAGAAGTACCTGCGTGCGATCTCCCGGCTCATCGCGCTCACGTCGGGTTCGACGCCGTAGCAGCCTCGTGCCGCCGGTGTTGCGCGGCGCGCAGTGCGGCCACGATGATCCCAACGACCGCGGCGATCGCCGACCCGGTGAGCACGCCGAGCGTGCCCTCCGCGGCGACCTCGGGAAACTCGCGATAGGCCAGCTCGTTCATCAACAGCGACACCGTGAAGCCGATCCCGCCGAGTGTCGCGACCACGGCGATGTCGCCCGCGGGCAAGGCAGCGCGGCGTTCCGCTTTCGGCACGAGATGCGAGCCGAGGAAGCCGCCGAGCCCGATGCCGAGGATCTTGCCGACCGGGAGGGCTACCGCGATCGCGAAGAAGACCGGGCTGAGCCCCTCTTCGCGCACGTCGGGGATGAGGACGAGCGATGCGGCAAACGCGAACAACGGCAGGATGACGATGTTCGACCACGGCTCGATGAGGTGGCGGGTGCGGCTCGCCGGGTGCACGGCCATGATGAGGCCGAGTGCGACCCCGGCGACCGTGGGGTGCACCCCCGAGAGCAGCACGAGCCACCAGGCGGCGAGACCGAGCACGATGAGCACCGGTATGAGCGCCCCGCGGTTCGAACGACGCACTCGATGACTCAAGAAGCCGAACGCGAGAATGACCGGAACCGCTCCCAGCAACGGCAAAGGAGTCAGGTCGGTCGTGAAGAAGAACGCGATGAGCAGGATCGCGATGAGATCGTCGATGACGGCGAGCGCGAGCAGGAACGCGCGCACCCGCGGGGGCAGTCCGCGGGCGACGAGAGACAGGATGCCGAGCGCGAATGCGATATCGGTTGCGGTCGGGATCGGCCAGCCCCGGGCGAGATCGGGCTCGCGCACCAGAAGCAGGAAGATCGCGGCAGGAACGATCACGCCTCCCACCGCGGCGACGACCGGGATGAGCGCCTTGCGGGGACTGTCCAGCTCGCCGTGCGAGAGCTCGTGGCGCAGCTCGATCGCAGCGAGAAAGAAGAAGACGGCGAGGAGCCCGTCGGTGATCCAGTGCCCCGCCGAAAGTTCGATTCCGAGCCACGGGATGTCGAGATGGGCGGCACGCCCCTCGAGGAGACCCGGTCCGACGGCCGAGTTCGCGAGCAGGAGTCCTGCGGCAGCGGCGATCACGAGCAGGACGGCAGCGAGCCGTTCGGACCGGAAGTTCATGGGCGCTCCAGGGAGGTCACGACGTCAGCCGTCGGCCGACCAGACTTCCCGGCGCTCCGTGTCCACCCTATCGGGGCGACTCGAAGCGAATCGGAGGGGCCCCGAAACACGATGTTTACATCGAGGTGCCGTGTGTAACGTTCACGAAACATTTACCACGCCCCCCGGTAACCTCACCCCGCCAGACTGAGCGGCGTACCCGAGGTTGCAAGTCCCCTCTCCGAGCGCGACAGTCCAACGGTGCGACTTCTGCAAATTCCTAGAGAGGTATGAAATGGATCAAGGCAACACAGGCTTCATGTTGCTCACGGCCGCCCTCGTTCTGCTGATGACCCCGGGTCTCGCGTTCTTCTACGGCGGCCTCGTCAAGGCGAAGAGCGTCATCAGCATGATGATGATGTCCTTCGGAGCGATCGGCCTCATCGCCGTGCTCTGGGCGATCTACGGCTACGCAATCGCGTTCCCGACGGTCGAAGGCACGGCGAGCCTGCCGTGGCTGTTCGACTCGTCGAACTTGCTGCTCGGCGCTGCGACGGCAGACGCCGCCGCTCCCGCCGCCAACTACCCGACCCTCGCCTTCGTTGCCTTCCAGGCGACCTTCGCGATCATCACCGTCGCCCTGATCTCTGGAGCGATCGCTGACCGCGCCAAGTTCGGCACCTGGATGATCTTCGCGGGTATCTGGGCGACCGTGGTCTACTTCCCCGTCGCGAGCTGGGTGTTCAACTTCGGCCTCAACGCGGACCTCACGTTCTCGTACGGCGGATGGCTGACCCACGGTCTGCAGGAGTCGGTCTTCGGCACCGGCTTGATCGACTTCGCCGGTGGTACGGCGGTTCACATCAACGCTGGTGCGGCCGCACTTGCCCTCGCCCTGGTGCTCGGCAAGCGCGTCGGATTCGCCAAGGGTGCGCACACGCCGCACAACCCGCCGTTCGTGCTCCTCGGAGCCGGCCTGCTGTGGTTCGGGTGGTTCGGCTTCAACGCCGGGTCGGAGCTCGCCGCTGACGGTACCGCCGCGATCGCGTTCGTCAACACCCTCATCGCTCCCGCCGCGGCACTGCTGGGCTGGATCGTCGTCGAGAAGCTCAAGGACGGCAAGGCGACCTCGGTCGGTGCCGCCTCGGGTGCTGTCGCGGGCCTCGTGGCGATCACGCCCGCCTGTGCCGCGCTCACGCCGGGCTGGGCACTCGTGCTCGGCGCACTCGCCGGTATCATCTGCGCGCTTGCGATCGAACTGAAGTTCAAGCTCGGATTCGACGACTCGCTCGACGTCGTGGGCATCCACCTCATCGGTGGCCTCGTCGGGACGCTCTTCCTGGGCTTCTTCGCCAACGGCACTGGCCTGATCAACAGCGGCTCGTTCAACCAGCTCGCGGTTCAGGCAATCGCCGCGGTCTCGGTGATGATCTACTCGTTCGTGCTTGCCTTCGTCATCGGGTTCATCCTCGAGAAGACGATCGGCTTCCGCGTGAAGAACGAAGACGAGATCGCCGGTGTCGACCTGGTCGTTCACGGTGAAGAGGGCTACGTCCTCGACGCCAAGTAAGACCGAGCAACACCAGCGGCTCTGCTCATCAGCATGACCGCGCGGGGCGCTGTCTCTTCGGAGGCAGCGCCCCGTACATTTGCGCCATGACCACGATGACTCCGCTCGTCGTGGCCATCTCGTTCGCAGCTGGGGCCTTAGCGACACTCGCGATCTTCCAGTTGGTGCGGCCCGTGCTCGGCGGACGAATGGTCTGGCCCGCGATCGTGGCCGCCATCCTCACTATCGGCGTCACCACGGTCGTCGGCAACTTGAGTGACGTCGCCCGCATCGACTATCTGCTCGGCCTCTCGGCGTTTGCGCTTCCGGTGCTGGTGCTGCTCGAGGCGGCCGCGATCGGAGCGGGCTCCGACACTCTGGGACGTTGGATCCTCATGCTCGGCTGGGGACTGGTCGTCTTTCCCGGGGCTGCGGTGCTGCCGCTCCTCATCACCGAACCTTGTCGGCTCAACGGCTGCGGCTTCACCGATTTCGGGGGAGCGCTCGCGTTGTTTGCGTCGGCGAGCGCCTACGTGTTGCTCGCGGGGAGGTCGCGCACCGCACCGCCGCCGCTCGTGGGCGGCACCGAGGCGATCGCCGCGGTGCTCGGGTTCTGGGTGATGTTCGCGATCTGGCTGGCCAGCCTCGAAGCTGATCTGGATGCCTATATCCCTCGCATCCTGCTGGCGGGGGTCGTCGGTCCCGTCGCCGGTGCGCTCGGCTGGCTTGTGGTCGATCGGCTGAAAGCCGTCGATCGTTCGCTGCTCCGTTCGCTGGGTTTCGGGTTCCTCGCCGGAATCGCGGCCACGGCATCCGGAGCAGTGAGTGTCTCGTTCCCGTGGACGGCGGTCGTCGCCGTGCTCGCGGGCATGGTCGCGGCCCTCATCCACGCCTCGCGCACCGTCGCACGGTCCGGGCCGGCGACCCGCTGGGGATTCACGCTGCTCGGGGCGACGGCGATGGGATTCCTCGCGCCTCCCGTGTGGGGCGACGCGGTCGGCATCCTCTTCAGCGCCGAGGTCGGAGTGCTTGCGACGCCGTTGATGGCGTTCTCCGGGGTCGCGCTCGGTTCTCTGCTGGTGTCTGCGCCGACCTGGGTGCTGATTCGCCGTCGGAGAGTGGCATGACGCTCGAGCCGATTCGCCGCACCGCCCCTCCGCTGCCGGGACGGCCGATCGCGAGCCAGCGGTGGAGCGATCTCACCTTCCTGCACTGGCGGGTCGAGCCCGACCGGGTCGCCCCACTGCTGCCGCCCGGCGTGCGACCTGACATCTTTGAGGGGGCAGGCGGCGGATCGACCTGGGTGGGTCTCATCCCGTTTCTGCTCGATCGGGCCACCCTGTTC
>NZ_JANMSQ010000018.1:0-2210 GCF_031389465.1 Pseudolysinimonas sp. | reverse complement strand
GCGTCGCTTCCGGGCACCTGGCGGTCGTGCACAGCTCGCACGCCGGTGTCGGCGAGTTCGGCGAGGATGCGTCCCACGACGCTCTCCCCCGCCGCGCCGTTGCGCCAGTCGGCGGCTTCGCGCGAACCAGCACGACGCAGGCTCTCGCGGTGGGCCGACGCTCCGGCGAAACCGCGATCCTGGGTCATGGCGGCAGGCTAGTCCGGGCGGCCGACCTCCCACCCGAACCGCGTCTGCACCCCCGGTGAGAACAGCACCGAATCGGGGGCTCGGTCCGTCACACCCGGCAGCCCGGCGGCGGTCACGAGTTCGTCGTCGAGGTCGAGTAGCTCCGCGGCGTGCACCGGCCAGGGCTCGTGTTCGTTGGGCAAAAACCGCGTCCGACCGCCGCACGCGGTGAACATCCCCCAGCGGGCCGTGAGAAAGTCGGCGAGCGGATCGGCTTCGATCAGCTCCCCCGGTCTCGTAACGATCGTGCTCGATGGCCCGCCCCGGTGCCGACGCGAGCTGTAGCGGATGACGCCGGCAGCGGCATCCATCGTGGTTCGCGACCAGAAGTACGGCAGGCCGAAAACGGCGCGCGCCGCGAGCACGGCGGCCAGCCGCGACGCTTCGAGCGACAGGAACACCACCCCGCGCCGGCCCGTCTCATCGACGCCGTAGAGCCGCACGTTGACCTCGACGAAGCTGCCGAGGTAGGGCACCGGCGGGCTGCCGAAGAGAGTCGCCCGATCGAGCAGGAACGGGATGAGTCCGACCCAGGTGCCTCCGTCGTGCTCGTCGGGGCTCACCCCGGGTGGCAACAGCGGCGCCACCACGGCGGGGTCGACCCGCCAGTGCAGGAAAGTCAGGTCGCTCCACCGCTGGCTCGCGATCACGCGACCGGCGAGCGGCGGTGCGGTGCGTCGGATGGGCTCGGGTGTCGTCATGAAGCCTGCCGCCGCCGCAGCAGTACCCACACCGGCGCCGAGACCGCGGCGGCACCGAGCGCCACCCCGAGGAACGCCAGAAGCGGAGTCCAGAGCACCCCGACTTGCGCGCTGAACAGGATGCCGACGGTGTCGCCCGAGATCGGCGGCGCGAGGAATCCGACCGCTGTCGCCCCGAGGAGCGCAAGTCCCCAACGCGGCGCGATTCCGGCTGCGGCGAGCGGCATCGCGGAGTAGATGACCCCGGCGACAATCCCGGCGAGGGCGCCCACGGCTGCCGACCAGGGGAACGACACCGTCACGGCACCCGGGGCTGTCGCCGCGATCCCGGCGAGGAATCCGAAGCCCAGCGATCGGGTGAACGGGCGACCCGTCGCCTTCAAGGTGTCCACCAGAAGCCAGCCGAGTGCTCCGGCGGCAGGGCCGATCGCCCCGGCAAGCAGGATGCGCGGTACATACGGGTCGAGGGCTGCCTCGAGGCTCGCGAGCCAGAGCGCGAACGCGATCCAGAAGCCGAGCACCCCGGCGATCGCTTCACTCCCTCGAACCTGTGGCAACGGGCCGACATCGGGCGGCGACCAAGCCAGCACCACATACGCCGCTGACGACACGAAGAGCGGCAGTGCGCCGCCGAAGTCGACGATCCCGCATCCGTCGAACCGGCACGGCTCGGTGATGAGCAGCGGGATGAGCGCCGCCCCGGGAAACACGATGAGGCCCCACGCGAGCATGAGCACCCAGCGGGCGACCCGGTCGGCCCCCGAGCCGATCGCGGCAGCTTCCAGGAGCACCAGCACCGGGAGCGTGAACGCCGAGATCCCCAACAGGTAGTCGAGTCGCGCGGCGTCGGTGAGCAGGCCGAGCGACGTCGTGACGAGAGCCGTCAGGGCCGCTGCGGCAATCGCCGGCCAGATCATGCGGCCACCGATCACGGGCCGGACGAGCTGGAAGATCGCGAGGGTGGCTAACGCCCCGGCCGCGAACGAGATCGCGACGAAGAGCAGGGTCATGGCGCAAATGTACGGGGCGCCGCCCCCGAAGGAACGGCGCCCCGCGCGGACATGTCCGCGGAACTGCTGAGGACTTACTTGGCGTCGAGGACGTAGCCCTCTTCGCCGTGTACGACCAGGTCGACACCGGCGATCTCGTCGTCGTTCTTCACGCGGAAGCCGATCGTCTTCTCGAGGATGAACCCGATGACGAAGGCAAGCACGAACGAGTAGATCATCACCGAGACCGCGGCGATTGCCTGAACCGCGAGCTGGTTGAACGAGCCGCTGT
>NZ_JANMSQ010000284.1:0-4819 GCF_031389465.1 Pseudolysinimonas sp. | reverse complement strand
CGACCCGACGACCTCGCGGCCAGCACGCTGAAGGCGCTGCTCGAGCGGCATCCTGACTTCGATCCGGGGAAGATCGACGACGTCATTCTCGGGGATGCCAACCAGGCCGGCGAAGACAACCGTGACGTCGCGCGCATGGCGGTGCTGCTCGCCGGGCTGCCGACATCCGTTCCCGGAAGCACCACGAACCGGCTGTGCGGGTCGGGGATCGACGCGGCCATCCAGGCGAGCCGCGCGATCGAGACCGGCGACGCATCCATCGTCGTCGCGGGCGGCGTCGAGTCGATGACCCGCGCGCCCTATGTGATGCTCAAGCCCGACAAGCCGTTCCCGGCGGCGAACGAGACCCTCGTGTCGACCCATATCGGCTGGCGGTTCACCAACCCGAAGATGCCGAAAGACTGGTCGATCTCGAACGGCGCCTCCGCCGAACTGCTCGCCGCGAAGTACGGAATCAGCCGAGAACAACAGGATGCCTTCGCCCTGCGGTCGCACCAGCGTGCGGCTGCCGCGTGGGCGGCGGGCACTTTCGCCGACGAGATCGTCGCCGTTCCGGGGGTCGACCTCGCGATCGACGAGTCGATCCGTGCCGACACCACCCTCGAAGCGCTCGCCGGGCTCAAGCCGGCATTCGACTCCGACGGCAGCGTCACGGCGGGCAACTCGTCGCCGATCAACGACGGCGCCTCGATGGTGCTGATCGGCGCCGAAGGGTCACTCGAGGCCGAGCCGCTCGCCCGCATCACCGGACGCGGGGTCGCCGGCAACGAGCCGCAATACTTCGGCGTGGCCCCGGTCGAAGCCGCGAACCGAGCCCTTGCCCGGGCCGGACGCAGCTGGGCGGATGTCGACATCGTCGAGCTGAACGAGGCTTTCGCGTCGCAGAGCCTGGCGTGCCTGGCCCTGTGGCCGGAGCTAGATCCCGAGAAGTTCAACATCGACGGGGGCGCACTCGCTATCGGGCATCCGCTCGGGGCGTCGGGCGGGCGCATCATCGCGCGCGCGGCGCACGGGTTGAAAGCCCGCGGCGGCGGCGTCGCGGTGGTCGCGATCTGCATCGGGGTCGGGCAGGGTCTCGCGATCGTGCTGGAACGGTGAGATATCCCATATGGGATAACTCACGCCCCATGAGGCACCACATGGGATATCTCACGACCGAGGAGCCCTAATGCTCGAACCCGACGGCAGCACGTACGTGCAGTCGCTCGCGCGCGGGCTCGCCGTCATCCGCGCGTTCGGGGCGGAGCGGCCGCGGCTGTCGCTCTCGGATGTCGCGCGGGTGACCGAGCTGACGCGGGCATCCGCTCGCCGTTTTCTGCTCACTCTCGAATCCGAAGGCTACGTGCGGGCGCGCGACGGGATGTTCGAGCTCACCCCGCGGGTGCTCGAACTCGGGTTCTCGTACCTGTCGGCGCAGTCGCTGCCGGAGGTGGCGCAGCCGCACCTGGAGGCGCTCTCGCACGCGGTCGGGGAGTCGTCGTCAGCATCCATTCTCGACGGGTGGGACATCGTCTACATCGCCCGCGTTCCCACCCGGCGCATCATGTCGGTGGGCATCACGATCGGCACGCGGTTCCCCGCCTACGTCACGTCGATGGGGCGGGTTTTGCTCGCTGCGCTCAGTGCTGTCGAGCGTGAAACCTTCTTCGAGGGTTTCGAGGGGAAGGCGTTCACCACCCGCACGGTGGTGGATCCCGCCGCCTTGCAGGCCGAACTCGAAAAGGTCGCCGAGCAGGGCTGGAGCCTCGTCGACGGCGAACTCGAGACCGGGCTGCGCGCCCTCGCGGTACCCGTCACCCGCGGCACCGCGACGGTAACGGCGATCAACGTGTCGATGCCCGCGACCGATGAGGATGCCGGCATCCAAGCCTTGCGCCTCTTACCCGCCCTCCAGGATGCCGCTGCCGCCATCTCCCGCGACTTAGCCCTCACCGCCCCCGCGGGTTGAGCTGCGAAACGCGCCCCGGGGAGATCTGCAGGAGGTGTGCGACATCGCGAACGGACCACCCTCGTGCCACGAGGCCGCGCACCAGAGTCATCGTCTCTTCCGCTAGGGCGACCTGCACGCGATCGAGATCAGCGCGACGTCGACCCACGCGTACCGCCGCCGAGGCCTCTTCTTCGAGACCCTCATACGCGAACTCAAGCCGGAGCGACTGCTCGGCTCCTTGGGGAAGATCTTCGACCAGGGCAATCACCTCTCTGATGGCACCTTCAAGTCGCGGCAGGTTGCGCGCCTGGGTGTGCGCGCCCTCAAGCGTGGGAACATCGGCCACCCAAAGGTCGCCATCATGAGACACCACCACGGTGTAGGCCTTCATCGAAGCCATCCCTTCCCAAGCGCTGGTTCCAAATCCCGCTCGATCTTCGTGAGCAGGCCTTTGCCGACCTCGTGATTCGGAACCGTCGTGAACGCCACTACGCCGTTTATCTCTACCCGGAAGCGCAGATGTGAACCGCGCTGCCGGACGAACACCCCGCCGCGATCCTCGATGGCTCGAATCACGTCACGCGATTTCATCGTAGGTGTTTAGTGTCTAAACACACTAGTGTTTAGTCGCTTTACACAAGCACACGTTCCCACCTCTCCGGCCGACTGCACGACGCTAGCGGCCGGCACATCGGCCGTGGGCCGAGGGCTGCTTGACCTGTGGCTTCCCTTCCCGCGCGCCGTTGTGAAGGGGAGCGGGGGTCGCTGGGGTGGGTTAGCGGTTAGGCCAGGAAGAAGACCTGAAGGGTGAAGAACACGGCGATGAGGATCGCGCCGATGACGGCGGTGACCATGAGGAGTTGCGCGGCCATCAGCCGTCCTTCCGATTCGAGGTGAGTCCATCATCCCGCGACAACCGCGACGGCCACCAACTCACAGCCCCGAGGTCGTAGATCGCGGCGGGCACGAGCAGCGAGCGCACGACGAGGGTGTCGAGCAGCACGCCGAACGCGACGATGAACGCGATCTGCGCGAGGAAGAGAATCGGGATGACTCCGAGCGCCGCAAAGGTCGCGGCGAGCACCACTCCGGCCGAGGTGATGACGCCGCCGGTGACGGCGAGGCCGCGCAGGACGCCCTCGCGGGTTCCGTGTTTCAGCGACTCCTCGCGCACCCGGGTCATCAGGAAGATGTTGTAATCCACGCCGAGGGCGACCAGGAACACGAATCCGAACAGCGGCACGGCCGGGTCAGCTCCGGGGAAGTGGAAGATCCCCTCGAAGACGAGCGCCGAAACGCCGAGCGCCGCGGCGAACGACACGATGACGCTGCCGACGAGCACCAGCGGCGCGATCAGCGACCGCAACAACAGGATCAGGATGACGAGAATCACCAGCAGCACCACGGGGATGATGACGGTGCGGTCGCGGATCGCCGTGTCGTCGGTGTCGAGGGCGAGAGCCGTCACCCCGCCGACCAGGGCATCCGGCGAGACATCGTGAACGGCCACGCGAAGGTCGCGGATCGTCTGCTCGGCCTCGCGCGAATCGGCCGCGTCGGTGAGGGTCGCCCGCAGCATCACCTGGCCGTCGACGACCGTCGGCTCGAGCGGTACGAGTGTCGGGATCGGGAACGGCTCGGCATCAGTTCCGACGGGCATCGTGCCGGTCGGCGAGTTGTCGCTCAGCGCCTCCACCCCGTCGACGCCGTCGAGGCCGGCTGCGGCATCCGCGAGTTCGGTGAGCACGTCTTCGGAGCCGACAATGACGGCGGGCGACCCCGACCCGGCCGGGAAATGCTCGCCGAGCAGCACCTGCCCGTCGCGAGCCGGTGAATCTCCGAGCACGAGCTCCGACTGCGGCACGCCGTCGGCTTTGAAGAGCGCCAGACCAGCGGATGCCACCAGCAGCAGCACGAGGGACAGTGCCCAGACGAGACGGGCGCGACGAGCGATGAGGCGGCCCACGGCGGGCCAGAGTTTGCCGGTGTCTTGGTTTCGATACGCGTCGCCTTCGGCGGCGCTACTCAACCCGCGGTGGAGGGGACGCCGAGGCCAAAACGCCACCCGACCGGCCACCAACATCAGGGCGGGCAACAGGGTGAGGGCGGCGAGGAGCGAGAAGGCGATGCCGATCGCGGCGACCGGGCCGAGGGCCTTGTTCGAGTTGAGGTCGCTCAGGAGCAGGCAAAGCAGCCCGGCGATCACCGTCAGACCCGACGCGAGGATCGGCTCGAATGACCCGCGCAGTGCTGCCCACGTGGCATCCCAGCGCTTCTCGTGGTCGCGCAGCGCCTCGCGATAGCGGGCGACGTAGAGCAGCGCGTAGTCGGTTGCGGCGCCGATCACCAGGATGAACAGGATGCCCTGCACCTGCCCGTTGATCGTCACCAGGTCGGCGGCGGCGAGCACGTAGACGAGCAGGATGGCGCCGCACAGGGCAAACACCGCGGTGCCGAGCACGATGAACGGCAGCAGTGGCGAGCGGTAGACGATCACCAGAATGACGAGCACGGCGCCGAGGGCGGTGAGCAGCAGGATGCCGTCGATTCCCGCGAATCCGGCGACGAGGTCGGCGGTGAATCCGGCCGGGCCGGTGACAACGATCACGAGACCATCGGGGGCGCCGACGAACTGGTTCTCGCGGATGTCGGTGATCGTGTCGGCGATCTCGTCGGCGATCGGCACGATGATCTCGGCCGCCTCGCCGTCGTCCGACACGATGACCGGGCTCACCCCGTCGCCGACCCCTTCGACGTCGGCCGCGTCAGCCGCGAAGTCGTCGAGGTAGTCGAGGTCGGCGGTGAATCCGGCCGGGCCGGTGACAACGATCACGAGACCATCGGGGGCGCCGACGAACTGGTTCTCGCGGATGTCGGTGATCGTGTCGG
>NZ_JANMSQ010000241.1:0-14263 GCF_031389465.1 Pseudolysinimonas sp. | reverse complement strand
ACGAAGTCCATGAAGCTGCGGAAGCCGAGGGCTTTCTCGTTGAACGACGGGTTCAGACGTTTGAGCTGCGATTTCACGGTCGAGGCGTTGAGCCACTCGTCGTCGTCTTGCTTGCCGCGGCCGAGGCCGATCGCGCGCACCAGCAGTCGAGCTGCGGTCGCGGGCGTGAGTTCGGCCGGGGTCGACGGTTGCTCTGCCGCGTCGGCTGGCGCCTTCGCCGGGGCGGTCGCTGCGACGGGGATGTCGGGCACGTCGACATCCAGCGCGTCATACGACTCGAACTCGTCAAGCGCCGCGACCAGCGCGGGGCTGGTCGACCCGGCGACGCCGATGCCGACGACGACGCGGCCGAGCCGCTTGCAGCGCTGCGCGAGCGGGATGTAGTCGGAGTCGCCGGCGACAATCACCACATGCGTGATGTCGGGCAGCCGGAACATGTCGTCGATCACGTCGACTGCGAGCCGGATGTCGGCGCCGTTCTTCGTGCTCGACGCCGGGAAGAGCTGGGTCAGGTCGATCGCGCGGTCGACCAGCTGGCGCTTGTAGGCGGCGTTGGCCGGCACCGACCAGTCGGCGTAGGCACGGCTCAGTGCGACGGTGCCGAACGACGACGCGTAGTCGAGGATGGCGCCGATGTCGACCCGTGCCTGCTCGAGCTTCGGCACGGCCTTGCCATCGTTGCGCCTGGCCTCGTCTTTGCGCCACGAGTCACGGCCATGCAACTGGTCGTAGCGCGAGATGACGACGTTGTCGAAGTCGATGTAGACGGCGACGCGGGATTCGGTGGGTTCCCCGCGCTCGGCCATGGCTCGACCCTAACCCACGGGGTCTGTCAGCCTTCGGCGGGCACTACCCGCCCACAGAAAATACATAGGAATCAGGAGTCAGCTACCGGAATGACGACGCCGCTGACGCGCCCCGACGGCTCGCCCATTCGAGCACTCGTTGTCGACGACGAGGAGATGCTCGCCGACATGCTGCGGATGGCACTGCGCTCCGAAGGCTGGGACACCCGGGTCGCCCACGACGGGCAGACCGCGCTGAAGCTCGCCCGCGAGACCCCGCCCGACGTCGTGGTGCTCGACATCATGATGCCCGGCCTCGACGGGCTCACCGTGTTGCACCGGTTGCGTGAGGCGGGCAACGACTGCCCGGTGCTGCTGCTCACCGCGAAGGATGCCGTCGAGGATCGCATCGCCGGGCTGACCGCGGGCGGCGACGACTACGTCACGAAGCCGTTCAGCCTCGAAGAGGTCATGGCGCGACTGCGCGGGCTGGTGCGGCGTTCGATTCGGGCAGCCGGCGACGAGGGCCCGATCGTGCGGGTCGGCGACCTCACCCTCGACGAGGAGAGTTACGAGGTCGAGCGGGCGGGACACCCCATCCAGCTCACTCCCACCGAGTTCGAGCTGCTGCGGTTTCTGATGCGCAACCCGAAGCGGGTGCTGAGCCGGGAACAGATCCTCGATCGGGTGTGGAGTTATGACTTCGGCGGCCGGGCAGCGGTTGTCGAGCTGTACATCTCCTATCTGCGCAAGAAGCTGGATGCCCACGGCCCCGGCATGATCCACACGGTGCGAGGAGTCGGCTACTCGATCCGCCCGGCGACACCGTGACGCACTGGTCCCTCGGCACGCGGCTGGTCGTCGGGATTGTGAGCCTGCTCACCGTTCTCGCGGTCGCCATCGGGGTCGTCACGGTGGCCGCGTCGCGCGGCCAGTTCGTCGCCCGGCTCGACGGGCTTCTGATCGCTGCGTCGGACCGATCGACCGCCGCTGTCGATGCCGGCTTCACCGGTCCCGGGTCGATCGTCGAGATCCTGCCGGGCCAGGGGGCGGGGGCGGTCGGGATGGTGATCGTCGGCGACGCGGTCTTCGCGGGCTACATCGGCACCGACGGCACCGCTCGCACCCTCGACGCCACCCAGCTCGATCGGCTGGCTACGGTACCCGACGATCGACAGCCGGTAACCGTCGACCTCGGCGATCTCGGGGCCTACCGCGTCGTGTCGACGCCGCTCTCCGACGGGCGGATCGTCGTGAACGGCCTGTCGCTGGCCGAGGCGGATGCGGCAACGTCGAGCCTCATCCAGACGATCGCCGCCGTGAGTCTCGCCGCGATCGCCCTCGCTCTGCTGCTCGGCGCCTTCGTCGTGCGGGTTGCGTTGCGTCCACTCACCCGCATCGTCGATACCGTGTCCCGCGTCTCGGAGCTGCCGCTTGAGACCGGTGAGGTGTCGATGCCCGACCGGGTTCCCGTGGATGCGCCGGGCACCGAGGTCGGCCGGGTGGGTGCGGCGCTCAACCGACTGCTCGGCAAGGTCGAGACATCCCTCGCCGCACGCCACGAGAGTGAACAGAAACTGCGGCGATTCGTTGCCGACGCCTCGCACGAGTTGCGCACCCCGTTGGCGTCGATCCGCGGCTACGCGGAGTTGGCGCAGCGGCCGACTCAGGTGCCCGGCGACACCACCCGCTCGCTCGAGCGGATCGAGTCGGAGGCGGTGCGGATGTCGACCCTCGTCGACGAGATGTTGCTGCTCGCCCGGCTCGAAGCTGGCCGCGATCTGCGGGCTGAACCCGTCGCTCTCGGCGCCCTCCTCGTCGAAGCCGTCGCCGACGCGCACGTCGCGGGGCCCGACCACCGATGGGACCTCGAGCTGCCTCCCGAGGATGTCGGGATCCGCGGCGACGCGGACCGCCTACGGCAGGCGATCGGCAACCTTCTCGCGAACGCACGCCTCCACACTCCGGCGGGCACGACGGTGACGGCCGCACTCGAGGCTGCCGTCCGGGGCGCGGTCATCACGGTGACCGACGACGGACCGGGAATCGACCCCGCCCTGCAACCCATCCTGTTCGAGCGGTTCACGCGTGGCGACGATTCGCGGTCGCGCGTCGCCGGCAGCACCGGCCTGGGCCTGGCGATCGTTGCGGCGATCGTCGGTGCTCACGGCGGTCGGGTGAGTGTCGAGAGCGTTCCGGGGCGCACGGTGTTCCGGATCGAGCTGCCTGGCGACGACAACCCGGACGATCCAGAGCCCTCTCACAGCTGATGCCAGTCGCATCCCGAGATTCGTGCGGTGACCTGGGACCATGACCGATTCGACCCGCACCGCGTCCCGCACCGCGTCCCGCTTCCACACCGCGGTCACGCGCCGCGTGATCGGCGCCTTGGCTGCTCTCGCCCTCGCCGGGGGAATTGCGGCTGGCCCGGTCGACTCAGCTGCCGCCGCCGCATCCCGAACGTCGGCCTCGGTGCGTACGACAGCCGCGAGCGCGGCGGACTTCGTCGCGTCGCTCGACTCCCGGCAGGCCGCGACACTGTTCGACGGCGAACCGAATGTGCCGGGTACCGGGCTGCGGCTCGGCGACCTGACGGCCGATCAACGCGACGCCGCATTCGCCGTGCTGCGCTCACTGTTGAGCGCCGAGGCGTGGGGGCAACTCGCCGACCTGCTCGCCGCCGACGCAGAATTGGATGCCGCCGTCGGCGGCGGCTCGGAGTGGTCGTCCGACGACTACCGGCTGGCCCTGTTCGGCGAGCCCGACGGCGACTTCGTGGTGCAGTTCTCGACCGCTGACGTCGTGTTGAGCGCCATCCGGCAGGGCGATGCGATCGACGTGCGACCGGATGTCGTCGCTTAGCCGAACGCTCGGTTAGCCGCCGAGGTCGCGCCGACGGGCGCGGGCCGTGTCGAGGGTGGTGCGGGCCTTCTCGTGGGCGCGGCCGGCGCTGTCGCGCTGTCGTTCGAGAGCCTCGGCCTCCCGCTCGGCAGCGGCGACAGCCTTGCGCGCCTCGCGCAGCCGCACCTCGAGATCGCCGAACCCCTCGGCCGCCTCGGCAGCGTCGTGCTCTGCCCGCGCGACCACGGCATCCGCTCGCTTGCGCGCACGGAGCAGTTCGGCGTCGGCGTCATCGATCGCGTGGGGCCGTTGGGCTTCCGGGGCCGTCCGCTTCTGGGCCGCCCGAGAGCCTGCCTCGGGCACCGCAATCGCCTCCGCGAGGTCGACCGGCTCGAACCCGATGGTCTGAAGCGGTCGCAGGAGCCGACCCGTGCGGATCGCGTCGGCGGCTCCCACGTCGGCGAGCCCCGCGTCGAGCGTCGCGGCGACGGCATCCACGACGGCGGGCGTTGTCGTCTGCCCGGCGTCGGAAGCGAGCCGCGCGCCCTCCCGCGCAAGCGCGGTGACCCGGGTGCGCCGCTCCTTCGCGAGCCGGGTGATCTCGTCGCGGTTGAGCGCTGCCTGAGCCGCCCGCAGCTCCGCGCCGAGGTCGAGCAGCTGTTCCAGGTCGTCTCGTCGCGACCGGGCGAGCAGGTTGACGACCCAGGCGGCCGGGGCGGGCTTGCGCAACTCTTTCACCCGTGCCGCGAGTTCCTTGTCGCCCGCGACGTCTTTCACGCGCGCCGTGCGTTGCGCGATGAAATCAGCGGGGGGCACGCCGTAGAGCCCGTCCGCGACGTCGGCCAGCCGATCCGCCATCTGCCCAGTCAACCATCCCGGTGCCCAGCGGACGGGCCTAACCTGGGGCGGTGAGCTCCGCGCGGGTCGTCGTCGTGGGCAGCGTCAACCTCGACCTGCTCTACCGGGTGCCGCACCTGCCGCGGGCGGGGGAGACCCTGCTCGGCGCCGACCTCGTGCGCCTCTCGGGCGGCAAGGGGGGCAACCAGGCGCACGCCGCCGCGAAGATCGCCCCGCCGGGAGTCACCGTGGCGATGATCGCCTGCCTCGGCGACGATGAAGGGGCCACCCTGCTGCGCGGTGAGCTTGCCGCGGCCGGTGTCGATGTGGCGGGAGTGCAGACAGTCGCCGGCCCTTCGGGCACCGCGCTCATCGCGGTCGACGATCGGGGCGAGAACACGATCGTCGTGATTCCGGGAGCGAACGGCGCATGGCCGGAGTCCGCTGTCGCATCGATCGACATGCGTGCCGGCGACGTGGTCGTCGTGCAACTCGAGGTGCCGTTTGCCGTTGTCGAGACCGTCGTCTCGCGCGCGGCCACCGCCGGTGCCCGGGTCGTGCTCAACGCCGCCCCGCTCGATCGCCGCGCCACGGAACTGCTCGACAATGTCGACGTGCTCGTCGTCAACGAGATCGAAGCGGCCGAGCTGTTCGGCTTCGACGCCGGGCTGAGCGCGGATGACATTGCCGGCATCGCGGGCGGCCTCGACACCGATCTGGTCGTCACCCTCGGCGCCCGGGGCGCGGTGTTCGCGCCGGCTCGGGGGGAGGCCACGAGTCTTCCCGCTTTCGCCGTCGACGCGATCGACACCGTCGGAGCGGGCGACGCTTTCGTCGGCGGACTTGCCGCCGCGCTGGCAGCATCCGCCACCCTCGAGACAGCCGTGCGGTGGGGTTCCGCGGCGGGGGCTCTCACCGCGACGGTGGTCGGAGCTCGGCATCCCGGCCTCGATCGGAAGGCCATCGAAACCCTCGCAGGACCGGTCGGGTAGACCCCCCGGTCTGTGCGTCCCCGGCTTGGGGGACGGATTATTAGGCTCACAGTTTTACGTGCGACACTCTCTTTCAGCCGTTCCCGCGTTCTGATGCGCGGGTCGGTGAGGTGCCCGCTGCCGCATTCCCTGATCCGCCGCAGCGGGCACCGCTTCATCGTCGGTGAGGTGCCCGCCACCGCACCTGCGTGATCCACCGTGGCGGGCACCGCCTCCTCTGCGAGCACCGAGTTTTGACGCGCTTCTCGGTCGGTTCCGCTACCCCTAGTCAGAGCCCAACGGGCACGCCAGGTGACTCGCAAAGTCATTGGGTGACGTCACGTCAAGAGTGACGTCACCTCATTTTGGTGAGTGCAGACGGTTTTGTCTATGCCTCAGTTTCCGAGTTACGTAACGAGTCGGCGACGAACTGGGCTAGCGGTCTTACGCCACGCCCACCCAGAGTCCGTCACGGGCGCGGGTCATCCCCACGAACAGCTCGCGGCGTTGCAGTGTGGTGCGTTCGGCCGCTGCATCGTCGAGAGTCGCCTGACCTTCCTGCACGAGATACGGCGGGGTGCGTACCACGAGCACCTCGGCGAATTCGAGGCCCTTCGCCCGCTTGATCGTGCCGACCTTCACGGCGTCGGTCGGGGTGCCGTCGTACGTCGCGAGATCGATGGTCGGGATGCCGGCCTCCGCGAGTGCTTCGGCCGCCTCCTTCGCGTGCCAGGCATAGAGCGCGAGCACGCCGATGTCGCCGAGACGCACCTCGCGACCCGACTCGACGGCGTCGGAAACGATCCGGCGCACCCGCTCGACGAGCGACCGGTCGTGCACCGCCCGGGACGGGAACACCGTGTACACCGGACGCGGCCCGTGACGCGGAGTTGTCGCCTCATCGGCGGGCGTCGTCGCACCCTCGATGTCGGTGTGCTGATCGCCGCGCACGAAGAGCCCGGCGAATTCTGCGATCTCGGCAGTGTTGCGGTGATTGGTTCTGAGCACGACGGAACGGCCGGCGATCGACACCCCCGCCTCGGCAAGGGTCGAGCCACCGGGGTAGATCGTCTGCTGCCCGTCGCCGATGAGGTTGAGACCGTCGGGGATGTCGCCGACGAGCGAGTGCAGCAGGCGGATCATCACGGGCGAGAGATCTTGCACCTCGTCGACGATGACGGCGCGGTACCGCTCGAGTGGCTGCTCCTTCAGCGATGCGTCGGCCTCGAGGATGAGGTCCTGCCAGTCCGCGATGCCGCGAGCACGCAATGCGGCCTCGTAGGCGACGTAGAGCTCCCACACCGCGGCCCGCTGCTCGACCGTGAGCGGACGCCGACGGCCGTGCCGGGCGAGCCCCGCGTACTGCTCGAACCGCGAGAGGCCCCGGCCCTTGAGAACCGCCGACACTTCCTCGTACCAGTACCGAGCGGCGGGATCGATGGCGCCCAGCGGCCCGGTGAGCCCGTGCCGGCGCCAGATCTCGTCGAAGAGCCGGGAGGCGAGCTCGGCGTCGACATCGAGCTGCGCTCCCCGTGCGTCGAGCACGTCGGCGGCGAAGCCGTGCACGCTGCGGAACTCCACCCGGTTCACGATGTCGGGGGCCATCCGGCGCAGCAGCGACTCGAGCACGGTCGGCAGGGTGCGCACGAAGGTCGTCACGAGCACCGGACCTCCGGTGACTCGGGCGAGGTACGCCGCGCGATGGAGTGCGACGACGGTCTTTCCGGTGCCAGCGGCACCGCGGATCCGAGACGGTCCGCCGAACGAGCGGCGCACGAGCCGAGCCTGGTCGGGGTCGAGGAACGCCATCCACTCTTCGATGGGCGCGCGGCGCAAGCCCTCGAGCAGCGCCTCGTGGATGTGCTCGGCGGTCGGCGGGTCGGTCACGTGGAACGGCAGCACGGGCTCCGGGACGGAGGTGACGGGAAGGGAGACCGGTCCGGTGGTCACCGGCGGAAAGAGCTGTTCGAGCGCGACGCGCACCCCGGCCACCCGGGTCGGCGACAGCCGCGGGCCGAGCCGGGCGATCTCGCTCACCGCGGCGGAGTCGGCGAGAAGCGTCACGCCGAACAGTTCGGTGCGCGGCACGGCGAGACCGGTGAACGCGACGACGGCGCGCACCTCGCCCGGGGCGAGGCCGATTTCGGCGAGTTCGCCCTGGGTCCGGTGAAGCAGGTCGGCGAGTCGCTCGATCTCGGGCGTCGCGTCGTCGGCACCGCGCCAGACGCGGCCCCCGGCGATCGTGACTTCACGCCAGGCCTTGGCGTCGACGAGCACGACCCCGCCCGGCCCGACGAGCACCAGGTCGACGTTGCCGCGGGCCGAGCCGGGGCGCTTTCGGTCGGCGAGCAGGGTGTAGCCGAGCGGCTCCAGCTCGATCAGCGTGCGAGCGAGGCGCTGCTCGCTGTGGGCGGCCACCTCGAAGCTTCGGGCCATCTGGCGTGCGATGCCGGCGCGGCGGGCGTGCTCATCCGCCAGTTCGCGCTGCCGCGCGGCCTCCCGCGCGGCAGAGTCTCCCGCCCCCACAATTCCCCCCGGAATCCGAAGCCGCGAAATTCCCCTCTGAAGACGTTGCGGCTCCGCCTTCAGTGTGTGGCCGCGAGCGACCTTCCGCTATCGCGTCTTCGGGGGCCACGAGCGCCCCGCGCGGCGCGCTACCAGTCGGGAACGAGCTCGCTGAGCACCACCGGCAACCCGAATGCGCCGAGCGTACCGATCGCGCCGAAGACGATTGCGACGACTCCCGGTGCCTTGCTTCCGGGACGGAACAGGCTGATGACCCCGAGCACCAGAGCCGCGAACGAGATGGGGGAGAGCAGCGCGATCACGCCGAAGAAGAAGATCATCCCGCCGAGGAGTCCGACGTAGATCGCGTCGTCGACGCTCGACGACTCGATCGCGCCGAAGATCGCGACGACGATCCAGGTGACAACCGGCGCGAACGCGGCGAAGAGCGCGAGAACGAGCGCGGCGATTCCGACGCGGTTGCGGGGCTGGGGCGTCGTCGTCGGGGTAGTCATGAGCGGGAGATTAGCGCGTAACGCCCCCGAAACCGGCGCTTGTTAGCGTGGCGCATGGCCACTGAACCGTCGAACTTCCACGTTCCCTCGATCGACATCACGCCCTACGTCACGACGGGCACCCCCGAGGAGCGAGCCGCGGTGGCGCGCGCGATCGATGACGCGTGTCGCACGGTCGGGTTCATGCAGATCCTCGGCCACGGCATCCCCGACGAGACGATCGCCGGACTGACTGAAGCGATGGATGCCTTCTTCGCCCTAGACCTCGAGACGAAGAAGACCTACAAGACGCCCCCCAAGATCAACCGCGGGTATTCGCCGCCGAAGTCGGAGAGCCTCAGCCTGAGCCTCGGCGTCGAGAGCGCCAACCGCATGAACGACTTCTTCGAGGCGTTCAACGTCGGGTCTGCGCAGTCCGACTTCCCGGGAGTCGAGCTGCCCGCCGAGGACTACGCAGAGAACGTCTGGCCCGACATCGCGGGCTTCCGGGCGAAGGTGGATGCCTACTACGTCGAGGCCAAGCGCGTGGCCGAAACGATGACGGTGATCTTCGCCGACGCCCTCGGGCTGCCGACGGGCTTCTACGACACCTACACCGGGCACTCGCTCGACGTCATGCGCATGAACAACTACGCCCTGCCGCCGGGGCGCATCCGACTCGACGGCGACCTCATCGGCATGGGCGAGCACACCGACTACGGGATTGTGACGGTGCTCTGGGCCGACCAAGTCAAGGGTCTGCAGGTGCTCGGCACCGACGGCTCGTGGAACGACGTCAACCCTGCCGACGACGCGCTGCTCATCAACCTCGGCGACGTCACCGCGCGCTGGACGAACGACCAGTGGATGTCGACGCTCCACCGCGTCAAGCCGCCGATCGTCGACGGAACGATCGAACGCCGCCGCAGCGCCGCCTATTTCCACGACGGCGACATCGACGCCGTGATCGCGACGATGCCGCACCTCATCGACGACGAGCACCCGAACCGCTACCCCGAACCCATCACGGTCGGCGAACACATCCGCGCGAAGCTCGCGGGCTCGCGCGCCGGCAAGAAGAACGACACCGCGGGCGCGGAGAAAGACCGGGTGCTCGCCGCTCGCGGATAGCCTCGGAGCTATGGCAACACCGCACATCGCAGCCTCGCCCGGCGACTTCGCGCCCGTCGTACTCATGCCCGGCGACCCGCGCCGCGCCCGACGGATCGCCGAGGAACTCTTCGACGATGCCCGACTGGTGACCGAGGTGCGCGGCATCCTCGGATTCACCGGTACGTACCAGGGCCGCGAGGTCTCGGTGCTCGCTTCGGGGATGGGTGGCCCGTCGATCGCGATCTACGCGACCGAGCTGGCGCGGTTCTACGGGGTGACGCGCATCGTGCGAGTCGGCACGGCGGGTGGACTCCAGCCCGGGATGCCGCTCGGCACCGTCGTCGCGGCGTCGGCAGCGCACACCGACTCAGCGATGACGACACGCTGGGTTCCTGGCGTCGCACTCTCGGCGGTGCCGTCGTTCGGACTGCTGGCCGCAGCGGTCGCGGCGGCGGAACGGGATGCCGTAGCGCTGCAGGTGGGACCGGTCTTTACGAGCGACACCTTCTACGGAGACGAGCCCGGCATCTTGGCGAAGCTTGGCGCGCTCGGCACCCTCGCCGCCGAGATGGAGACCGCGACCCTCTATGCGGTCGGCGCGAAAGAGGGCATCGAGACCCTTGCTCTCGTGACGGTCACCGACGACCTCATCGCCGGCCAGCACCTCTCGGCGGACGAGCGGGAGACCGGATTCGGCACCGCGGCGCGGCTCGCGCTCGCCGCCGCGCTGACCTGAGCGACCGCCCCGGGTAGCCTCAACGGGTGGCTTCCCGCATCGAGACCCTCGTCATCCTCGGCGCAGGGGGAGACCTCACCTCGCGATTGCTGCTGCCAGGCCTCGGAACGCTGCTCGCCTCGTCACGCGGCAGCGACATCCGACTGATTGGTGTCGACCGCGACCCGCTCACCGACACCGCCTGGAAGCGCCGCGTCGGGAAAGCATTCTCGGGCGTCGATGCTCGGCTCGCCGACCGGGTACTCGAGTCGTCGACGTATCTGCAGGCCGACGTGACGGACCCCGAAGCGCTCGGGCGCGTGCTCACCGCGGCGACCGGCCGGATCGCCCTGTTCTTCGCGCTGCCGCCCGCCGTCACTCAGATCGCCTGTCGCACGCTCGCGACGATGAAGCTGCCTGAGGGCATCGTGCTGGCCCTCGAGAAGCCGTTCGGCACCGACCTGGTCTCCGCCCGCGCGCTCAACCGACTGCTGCAGAAGCTGGTGCCCGAGGAGCAGGTGTTCCGGGTCGACCACTTCCTCGGCAAGTCGACCGTCATCAACCTTCTGGGCCTCCGCTTCGCGAACCGCATTTTCGAGCCGCTGTTGTCGGCGCAAAACGTCGCGCACGTCGAGGTCAACATCGAAGAAGACCTCGGGCTCGAGGGTCGCGCCGGCTACTACGACCGGGCCGGGGCGCTCATCGACATGATCCAGAGCCACCTGTTGCTCGTGCTCGCCCTCGCCACGATGGAACCGCCGGCGACGGTCGGCTCCGAAGACCTGCGGGGCGCGATGGCCCAGCTGTTGCGCGCGACCCGCCCGTGGAAGAAGGACGGCACCGAGAGTCGCCGTGCGCGCTACACGGCCGGCAAGATCGGTCGCCGCAAACTGCCCGCGTACACCAGCGAGCAGGGGGTCGACCGCTCGCACAACACCGAGACTCTCGCCGAGATGACGGTCGCGATCGACAACTGGCGCTGGGCGGGTGTGCCGTTCGTGCTGCGGTCGGGTAAGGCGATTGCCGAGCCGCGGCAAGAGATCGTGTTCACCTTCCGCGACGTGCCGCACCTGCCGACCGGCTTTCAGGGGCCGGGCCGTCAGGCGCGACTGCGCATCGGCATCAAGCCCGCCACCATGTCGCTCGACCTCGTCACGAACGGCCGTGACGACCCGTTCGACCTCGAGTGGGACACCCTGGATGCCGAGTTCGGTCCGAGCGACCTGAGCGCCTACGGCGAGGTCATCGCCGAACTGCTCGACGGCGACCCGACCCTCTCGGTGCGGGGCGACATCGCCGAAGAGTGTTGGCGCATCGTCGCCCCGGTGCTCGCGGCGTGGCGAGCCGACCGCGTGCCCCTCGACAGCTACGCGGCGGGCACCCGCGGCCCGCGAAGCTGGCACTAGCCAGGCTCAAGCCACGGCGGCGTTGCCCAGCAAACCGGCAAGGTAGAGGGCCACCAACGCGGCCCCGATGAGCAGCGCGAGGGCGATGACGATCAATCGCGTTGCGATTTCGAGTCCTCCTGATGTTCGACTTGCCCGCCGGCGTCAGACGTCGGCGGGTTGGATGACGGTGAACAGGGTTCCGAGGGGGTCGGTCGCGTGCACGACGCGCCCGAACGGGGTGTCGACGGGTTGGTCGAGCAGCGCGCCTCCGAGTTCCCGGATGCGCGCGGCAGCGGCGTCGGCATCCGCAACGGCGAAGTACGGCATCCAGGCCGACTCGTCGTCGAGGTCGTCGTGCGACGCGTCGTAGATACCCACCCGCGCAACGCCGGGCTCGCCGTGCACGACCATGCGGAACTCGTCGGAGTCACCCATCGACACCGTCTGCCAGCCGGCGACGTTCCGGTAGAACGGAACGGCGGTGGCGAAGTCGAGGGTGTGCAGTTCGAACCAGGCGGGCGCTCCGGGCACGTTCTCGACGCCGAAGCCGGGATGCGTGCCCGGCTGCCAGAAGCCGACGCGCGCCCCGGCGGGGTCGGTCGCGATCACCAGAACACCGAGGTCACCGGCTACCGACGGCCCGACCTCCACTCGGCCCCCGTTGACCTCGACCGCTGCCGCCGCGGCTCCGGCGTCGAGCACCTTGAGGTACACGATCCAACCGTCGTCGGGCATCGGCACCAGCCGGGCGACGTGCTCACCCTTCAGGCGCAGCGTCGCGGCTCCGTCGAGCGAATCCGAGCCGTCGGCGGCCCAGCCGAATAAGCCGCCGTAGAACGCGATCGACCGTTCCGGGTCGCTGGATGCCAGCTCGAGCCAGATGGGCTCGCCGGGGAACCGGTCGGCGGCGGCGCTGATGCGCGCAATTCCAGGCACCCGTTCAGTGTCGTTGATGCGGAACGCAAGGCCAAGAGGTCAGCCCGCCGAGAAGCGGCGCAGATACTCGCGGGTTGCGGCCTCGCGCGGGTTCGCGAACAGCTCGCGCGCGGCCCCCTGCTCGACGATGACGCCGCCATCGAGGAACAGCACGCGGTGCGCGACATCTCGGGCGAACGCCATCTCGTGCGTCGCCATCAGGATGGTGGTGCCTTCGGCGGCGAGGTCGCGCACCAGTTCGAGCACGTCGCCGACGAGCAACGGGTCGAGTGCCGAGGTGATCTCGTCGAGCAGCAGCACCTCGGGGTCAGTGTGCAAAGCCCGCACGATCGCGGCCCGTTGTTGCTGCCCGCCGGAGAGGCGATCGGGATGCTCGCGGGCCTTTGCCGCGAGCCCGATGCGGTCGAGCAGCTCGAGGCCCCGCTCCTCGGCCTGCGCCCGCGGAACTCCGTGCACCTTCCGCGCGGCCAGGGTCACGTTGTCGAGTACCGACAGGTGCGGGAAGAGGTTGAAGTGCTGGAACACGACGCCGAACCGCGCCCGCACCCGGTCGACGTCGACGCGCGGGTCGCTGATGTCCTCGCCACGCAGCAGAATGCGACCGTCGTCGATCGGCTCCAACAGGTTGATCGTGCGCAACAGCGTCGACTTGCCCGAACCGCTCGGGCCGATCAGCGCGACGACTTCGTGCTCAGCGAGCTCAAGGTCCACCCCTTGGAGTACCGGAGTTGCGCCGAATGACTTGCGCAGGCCTTCGACCCGCAACACGGGGTCGCCGGTACTCATACGATCGCCCCCATCTGTTCGCGCTTGCGCAGCCGGGCACTGATCCAGTCGGTCAGGCGGATGGTCGGGATGGCGAGCAGCACGAACAACACCGCCGCGACGATGTAGGGCGTGAAGTCGGCGAACCTCGCCGTTTCGATCTGCGCACCCCGGACGGCGTCGACGGCCCCGAGGATCGACACCAGCCCCACATCCTTCTGCATGGCGACGAAGTCGTTCATCAGCGGGGGCGCCTGGCGGCGGATCGCCTGGGGCAGCACGACGAGTCGCAGCGTCTGCCCGTGACTCAGGCCGAGGGCACGAGCCCCCTGCCACTGGGATGGATGCACCCCGTCGATTCCGGCTCGAATCACTTCGGAGACGTACGCCGAGTAGGTGATGACCAGAGCGATCGTTCCGAGCACCAGTTTGTCGATGCGAATGTCGAGCAGCCCCGGGATTCCGAAGCCGACGAGGTACAGCACGATGATGAGCGGGATGCCGCGGAACACGTCGGTGTACGCGGTCGCGAGGGTGCGCAGCGGGAAGAACACGGCGCCGCGGAGGGTACGCAGGAACGCGAGCAGCGTGCCGAAGACCGCGACGCCGACGACGGCAAAGGCGAGAATCTGCAGGTTGACCAGGAACCCCGCGCCGACCCGGGGGAATGCCTCGAGTGCCGTTTCGGGATCGAAGAAGCTCTCCTGAACGCGAGCCCAACCGGGGGTGTTGACGACGAAGAGCCAGACCACGACCGCGAACGCGACGGTGCTGACCGCCGCGATGAGCACCGACCGTGTCGATGCTCGGCGACGGAAGGGCCCCCCCGGGCCGGCGCAAGAGGAGGGGGGGGGGGCGTGCCGGGGGGGGGGGACCCGGAGGAGATAAATGGGGGGGGGCGAAAGGGGGTAGG
>NZ_JANMSQ010000203.1:0-2745 GCF_031389465.1 Pseudolysinimonas sp. | reverse complement strand
TTCGTCGGGGTTGACGGCGGCGAGGTGCGCGGCGACGAACAACTCGTAGGCCCGGCAGACGCCGGTCACCCACTCGTCGGACTCCGCGATCGCTGGCCCCTCGGTGGTGCCGTACTCACTCCACTCGGGGGCGGCCGGGATGTCGACGACCCCGACGACTTGGGCGAGGTGCAATCGGTCGCAGTGCACCACCTCGAAGTAGTACGCATTCGGGTCGAATCCGTCGGTCGGCAGGGCGTCGGCGTCGAGGCTCGCGGCCAGGCACGCGCCCGGCTCGAGGTCTTGGTAGTAGATCTCCACCGACCAGTCGGTGCCGCCATCGGGGGCCGGAACACACGCGGTCAGCGTCGCGAGCGCGGCGAACGCGACGGCGGCGAGAGCGACCTGGGACGTGCCGATCACCGAGCCTCCGAACGCGCTAGTCTCTGAATCGTCCGCCGTTGCACGGTCGAACTGGACCGCACACTACCAGTCGGACAGCTCGCATTTCAGGCGCAAGGAGCAGGCGTGACCGTTCCGATCGAGCGTGTCTCCCGATGGGCCGGGGGCGACATCCTGCTGCTCGTCGTCGCGATCATTCTCAGCGTGATCGTCGCCGCCCTCTTCGCGTTCAGCGCGATCGTGTCGATCGGTACGGCGCGCGAGGCCGATGCCCGCATCTGCGCGAGTTTCGAACTCGCCGACCTGCGCGAAGGCGACTGCGTCTCAGAGCTCCCTCAATACGTACCGACCGATTTCACCGTCGTCGACTGCGCCCAGCCCCACGCCGCCGAGTTCGTGTTCTTCGTCGACCAAACCGAAGCTGTCGATAGCAACCTCGGTGACCGGGCGCTTGCAGCGCTCGCCGACGCCTACTGCGACACGACCTTCACCTACCGCATCAACATTTCCGCGGATGTCGACGACCTTCCGAATGCTGCGGTGAACGGGTACGTCGGCTCACGCGCAACTTTCGCCGGCGGAACGCGATTCCAGTGCTTCTTGTTCAACACGACAGGGGAACCTCTCGTCGGGGCGTACTACCTCGACGACGGTGTCTAGCCAGCGGAGTCGACAGGCGGACCAAACCCGATCAGGATCGCGACGATCATGATCACGACGGCCACGACGTTGAGACCCAACTTGATGCCGCTCCGGGCCGCTGTAGATGCCACGGTGAGCAACAACAGCGC
Source organism: Pseudolysinimonas sp. (assembly GCF_031389465.1). Lineage (GTDB taxonomy): Bacteria > Actinomycetota > Actinomycetes > Actinomycetales > Microbacteriaceae > Pseudolysinimonas_A. Next base: position 1,573 of record NZ_JANMSQ010000203.1, on the reverse strand, counting down.
GGCGGAGTAAATCACCGAGGCTCCGGTCAGACGGGAGCTCGTCGCGCTGTAGGCGCCAGCCGTGGCGTACACCGCCTTGATCTGGTCGCCGTACGCCACCGATTCGACCTGCAGTTCGTCGAAGTAGCGCTGGTCAGTCGGCAGCACGTTGGTTCCGTAGCCCTGGGCCTCGTAGCGGCGAGCGGCGTCGAGCCAGCGATCCGAGAGCAAGCCGGTGAGCGGACTCGAGTCGAGGGTGTCTCCGCTCGTCGCGATCTGTACCCACACCTGCGTATCGGTCAGGTGGTCGGCGAGGTCGGCCTGCGATTGGTTGATCGCGTCAGTGCTCATGCGGTTGGCGAGCGCGAGGTTGTCGTTGGCCTTGTCGGAGGCGATCGAGGCCTGAAACGCCGAGAACGCGATGAGCAGCGAGACGATGCCCAGAAGGATCGACGTGAACAGGCTCGCGCTGCGAAGCATCCGCGCGAAAAGGCGCGCGATCGCAGGTGACCAGCGCCGGCGGGCGGCGGTCGGCTGAGGGTCGGGGCCAGTCATCTCGGCGCTAGTGTATGGGCTATGTCGAGCGAGCCGCCCCCCTGGGCGTCAGTCGACGCGGCCCCGGCACCGCTCACCCGGCGGCGCGTTGTGCTGCTCGTCGTCGTCGCAACGCTGTTCGTTGCGCTGGTGGTTGCGATCCTGACTCTGAGGTCGGCGCTCGACGCGGTCGTCGCCGTCGACAGTGCCGGTCCGGCCGACTCGGTGAGTGTCGACATCCCGAATTGCGTCGACGAGTACCCCGAGTGGATCGACACGCTCATCGAGACCGAGTCGCCGCGCATCGTTCAGGTGTACGGAACCGGGCCGGTCACGTCGACGTCCTACCGGCATCCCGAAGGCTTCCCGACGGTGGCGCTCACCTGGACGCGCGTCATCCCGACCTGCGGAACCACCCTCGTCATCCCTGATGGCACGGGGGTCGCCTTCTACCTGGATGCCGCCGAGTCGTCGCGCACCGAGTTCGAGGCGGTGAGTTCGGTGCTCACCGCGCTCGGCTACGTGATGACCGCCGACGAGGGCGAACGCGAGTTGCTCGAAGTGGTGACCGACGAACCTGTGGCGGCCGAAACGCCGGCTCCTGAGGCACCCGTCGGTCCGGCGGTTGACGAGGGCGAAGCCGAAACCACTGCGTCGGCCTACCGCTACTTCCGGCTCCCCGAAGGCGCTCGACTCTGGATGCAGTTCGACCCGTTCGACGTCGCCGACCCTGATGGTGCGGGCGACCTCTACCTCGGCTACTTCCCCGCAGAGTGACGACTGCGGATTGACGGACGGCCGACCCCGAAGGGCCGACCGTTCGAACGGAACTGCGGACTACTTGGACTGCGCCCGACCGAGGGTCGTGTCGAACGAGTTGGCGACCGCGAGGTAGATCTCGTTCGCGTCGAGATCCGACGTGATCTGCGCACGCACGAACACCGCCTGGGTGCCTGCCGAGTTCGTGCTGGCGATCGCGAACGCCGACGTGTTGTCGGAACCGCAGCCCTCGAAGACCGACTCGAAGCCGGTGAAGATGCCGTCATCGTAGGCCGTGGCC